>JABFXT010000404.1 GCA_013361595.1 Nocardia sp.
GCGTCCGCCGTCGGGGCGGCCACCGAGGCGGAGACCTGATCGGCCAGGCGGGTCCGCAGTTGCGCCAGGCTCTTACTGGTCGCCAGGACGCGGCCGTCGGTGCCGGTGGCGGCGAACGTCATCCGGAGGTGTTCGGGGAGCGCGGCCGGATCCAGATCGGTGGGGGCGATGGGGGTGGCGGCGAGCCGGGTGAGTTCCCGGGCCAGACCCGTACGCAGCGGTTCGGCGCGGGGGGTCAGGACGCGCAGGGCGGCGGCGGCGAAGTCCGGTGCGGGAACGACCGTCCGCCGCAACTGCTTGGGCAACGTCTTGATCAGCGCCGCCGCCAGCTCGGCCCGCATTCCGGGTACCAGCCAGTCGAACCCGATCGCTCGGACATGGGCCAGCTGGGCCACCGGAATCCGCACGGTGACACCGTCGTCGGCCTGTCCCGGCTCGAACTGATAGGTGAGTGGAAAGGACAACTCGCCTTGGCGCCAGGCATCCGGGAAATCGGTGGGGTCCAGCCGTTTCGCGGTTTCGTTGACCACCGTATCGGTCGTGAAGTCGAGCTGATGAGGGTCCTGTCGGCGGGCGGATTTCCACCAGGTGTCGAAGTGCCGGACCGAGACGATATCGGCCGGGACCCGGCGGTCGTAGAACTCGAAAAGCACCTCGTCGTCGACCAGGATATCCCGGCGCCGGGCGCGGTGTTCGAGGTCGGCGATATCGTCGATCAGCGCGCGATTGCGCTGGAAGAAATCGTGCCGGGTCTGCCATTCGCCCTGGACCAACGCGTGCCGCAGGAACAGCTCGCGGGAGACCTCCGGGTCGATGCGGCCGTAGTCCACCGGACGGCCGGTCACCAGGGGTACGCCGTACAGCGTGACCCGCTCGTAGGCCCGGGCGGCACCGCGTTTGGCGGACCAATGGGGTTCGGAGTAGATACGTTTCACCAGATCGCCGGCCAGCCGTTCGGCCCATTCGGGCTCGACGCGGGCGGTGATCCGGCCCCAGAGCCGGGAGGTCTCCACCAATTCCGCCGCCATCACCCAGCGCGGCGGTTTCTTCGCCAGACCAGAGCCCGGGAAGATCATGAACTTCGCGTTCCGAGCGCCCAGGAACTCGCGGGACTCGGCCTCCCGAACACCGATATGGGAGAGCATGCCCGACAACAGCGCCTGATGGACGGCGGTCGCGTCCCACGGATCGGTGTCCGGGTTCATCTCCTCGACCGGCCGGGGCGTGGGTGCGACGGCGGTGGCCGGTCCGGTATCGCCGTCCACTCGCGAACGGTCCGTTCCGGCGCGGCCGCGACGACGCCGTGGTGCGGCGCCGGACGGACCCGGGTGGTCGGCGCTCGCCGCCGGCTCCGCGCCCACCTCGTGTAGCGACCAGCCCATACCTTTGGTGATCGTGCGCAGCTGGCCGTAGAGGTCCTGCCATTCCCGGATCCGCAGGTAGTGCAGGAATTCCTCCCGGCACATCCGCCGGAACCGATTGGCCGACAATGCCCGCCGCTGCCCGGTGAGGTACTCCCACAACCGCAGATACGCCAGGAAATCCGAATTCGGCACGCTGAACCGGGCATGTTTCGCGTCGGCGGCCTGCTGCTGATCGGCCGGCCGCTCCCGCACATCCTGGATCGACAGCGCGGCCACGATCACCAGCATTTCGGCCAGGCAGCCGTTGCGGTGGGCTTCGACCAGCATCCGCCCCATCCGCGGATCCACCGGCAGCCGGGCCATCTCCCGGCCCGTCGGGGTGAGGGTGGGCCCCGTAGTGGTCGTGCGCCGTCGCCCGCTCCGCGACGCCGCATCCGCGTGCTCCTCGGCATCAGGTTCGAGAGCGGGTTGCTCGGCCGGTGGCGACGCCGGGTCCTGCCGGGACGTGCCTTTCTCGGGGGTACGGCGGGCGAGCGCGCCGAGCTCCTCCAGCAGCGCGATGCCGTCGCGTACCGCCCGCTGGTCGGGAGCCTCCACGAACGGGAACCGCTCCATCTCACCCAGCCCCAGCGCTGTCATCTGCAGGATGACCGCGGCGAGATTGGTACGCAGGATCTCCGGATCGGTGAACGTCGGCCGTGACTCGAAATCGTCCTCCGAATACAGGCGGACACAGATACCGTCGGCCACGCGTCCGCAGCGGCCGGCCCGCTGCCGGGCCGAGGCCTGTGAGATCGGTTCGATCGGCAGGCGCTGCACCTTGGTGCGCATGGAATAGCGCGAGATCCGGGCGGTGCCGGGATCCACGACATAGCGGATACCGGGGACCGTCAGCGAGGTCTCCGCGACATTGGTCGCCAGCACCACCCGGCGGCCGGTATGCGGGGCGAACACCCGGTGCTGTTCGGCCGCCGACAGGCGCGCGTACAGCGGCAGGATCTCGGTCCGGGGCAGTTTCAGATCGGTGAGCGCGTCGGCGGTGTCACGGATCTCCCGCTCACCGGAAAGGAATACCAGGACATCGCCGTCGCCCTCGGCGAACAGTTCGGTGACGGCAGCGCAGATCGCGTCCACAGGGTCGCGATCCACGGGCCGGTGGCCCTCTTCCTCGTCCTCCGCCGCGGGGGTCGGCAGGGCCAGGGGCCGGTACCGCATCTCCACCGGATAGGAGCGGCCCGAGACTTCGACGATCGGTGCCGGGTTGCCGGCGGCATCGGCGAAATGCCGGGCGAACAGTTCCGGGTCGATGGTGGCCGAGGTGACGACGATCTTCAGGTCCGGCCGGCGGGGCAGCAACTGCTTCAGATAACCGAGCAGGAAATCGATATTGAGACTGCGCTCGTGCGCCTCGTCGATGATGATCGTGTCGTAGGCGCGCAACAGCCGGTCGCGCTGGATCTCGGCGAGCAGGATTCCGTCGGTCATCAATTTGACCAGCGTGTGCTCGGCGGCGTGATCGGTGAACCGGACCGTATAGCCCACGGTATCGCCCAGTTCGGTGTCCAGTTCCTCGGCGATCCGCTCCGCGACCGTCCGCGCCGCCAGCCGGCGCGGCTGGGTGTGCCCGATCGCGCCGCGGATGCCCCGGCCCAGCTCCAGGCAGATCTTCGGGATCTGGGTGGTCTTGCCGGAACCGGTTTCGCCGGCCACCACCACGACCTGATGGGCGGCGATGGCCGCGGCGATATCGTCGCGCCGTCCGGTCACCGGAAGCTGTTTGGGATAGGTGATCGCCGGAACCGC
>JABFXT010000715.1 GCA_013361595.1 Nocardia sp.
CGATACCACCGTCACCAGCTACAACGGCGGGACCACCGCGGGCGCGGCCGCGGCCCAGGCGGTCTTCGGCCGGGTGCTCACCGGATTCTTCTACACCGGGCCCAACGGTCAGCCGGTTGCCGATTCCGATACCGGGTCCGCCAAAGAGGTCCCGGGGGAGGCGCAGACCATCCAGTACCGGCTGAACCCGGCGGGGGTCTACTCCGACGGGGTGCCCACATCCTGTGACGATCTGGTGTTCACCTGGGCCGCCCGCAGCGGGCGGTTTCCCGGATTCGATTCGGCGAGCACGGCCGGTTACGAGGATATCGAGCGGGTGGAATGCCAGCCCGGCTCCAAGGACGGCACGGTGGTGTTCCGGCCGGGTCGCCGCTATCTGCCCTGGCGGACCCTGTTCGGCGCCGGGGAACTTATGCCCGCGCATGTGGCCGGACAGTCGGCGAATGTGCCCGATATCGTCGCCGCCGTCCAGAGCGACGACCGCCCCGCGCTCGACCGGCTCGCCCAGTTCTGGAACACCGGCTGGAATCTGACGCCCGGTGAACTCGATATCACCGCGTTCCCGTCCTCCGGCCCGTACCGGCTCGAATCCTTCGATCTCGACGACGGCCTGGTCCTGGTCGCCAATGAACGCTGGTGGGGAGACGCGCCCGCCACCGGCCGGATCGTCGTCTATCCGAAGCCCGCCGACCTCGCCGCGCATATCGACGACGGTTCGGTCTCGGTGGTCGATATCGGCACCGGTTCGCTACCCGACCTGAACTTGGACGCGTTCGCCGTACAGCAATTGCCCAGCCGCGGTGTGGAACAGCTGGTACTCAGTACCGGTGGTGCCCTCGAATCGGATGCCGCCCGGCGCGCGCTGGCACTCTGCGTGCCGCGGCAGGCGCTGTTCGACCAGCTCGGCCGGGTGGCCGACGCGCCCGAGACCGGACTGGGCGCCGGACTCGCGGATTCGCGGACGGTACAGCCGGATTCGGCGTACTACCCCGCGGTGACCGGTGCCGCCGGCCCGTTCGCGGGCGGCGATGTGGCCGGTGCGAAGGCGGCGCTCGCCGAGACCGGTAAGAAGCAGCTCACCGTTCGGGTCGGCTATCTGGCTCCGGACGCCCGGCGCGCCCGGACCGTCTCGATGATCGCCGACTCCTGCAAACAGGCCGGGATCACGGTGGAAGACGCGAGCACACCGGATTTCGGCTCGGCACAGCTGGCCGGGGGCGCCGTCGACGCGATTCTCGGTGGTCCGGGCGGATTGCCGGGTCCGGCCGGTTCCCTCGACGGGTCCGCCGCGGTCGGTGGATTGCGCAGCGGTAGCGGCCTCAATGCCGGTCGATTCCGCAACGGCCGATACGATGCGATCACGGATCAGCTTGCGGCCGACGACAACTCGACAGATCAGCTGAATCTGCTCACCGAAGCGGAGAACCTGCTGTGGGCTCAGCTGCCGAGTGTTCCGTTGTTCGCGACTCCGCGCACCATCGCCTTCGCCGGTGGTCTGCAGAACGCGGTCGCGGGGCCCACCAGGGCTGGATCCGGCTGGAATATGGATCAGTGGGTCCTGCAGCGCTGAATTGCGTGAGTTGGGAGATGATGGAGGTGTCGATGAGCAAGCATGCGGCGGTCGAAGCCGCGGACGCGGTCGCCGGACGGACCGGCGAGGCCGCCGCGATGGTGCGCAGATACACCCGCTGGGCCGACGACTTCCCGGAGCCCGGGATCAGGTTCGCCGATCTGACACCGGTTTTCGCCGATCCCGAGGGTTTCCGGACCGTCGTCGACTGCCTCGCGGCGCTGGTACCCGATGTCGATCTGGTCGCCGGCGTGGATGCCCGGGGTTTCCTGCTCGGTGCTGGTGTCGCCACCACCTTGGGTACCGGTGTCCTCGCTGTCCGTAAGCGCGGCAAGCTGCCGCCGCCGGTGATCACCCGGGAATACGAACTCGAGTACGGTACGGCCGCCCTGGAGATCCCGGCCACCGGAGTCGCGCTGGCGGGCCGCCGGGTCCTGCTGCTCGACGATGTGCTGGCCACCGGCGGCACCTTGGCCGCGGCCGCCGAGCTGTTCGCCGATGCCGGAGCCGAGGTCGTGGCGGCCGCGGTCGTCCTCGAGCTCGAGGCACTGGGGGGCCGGGCCCGGCAGGGCGATTATCCCGTCACCTCGATCGTCGCCGTGTGATCGCTCCGGCCGCCGGGCTCCGGACCGGAGTTTTCCGCTACCTGCCCGGTCGTCGTGAAGTCGACGATTACGGTGTGCCGGGTGCGGTCGGCCGGTTCGTACCGGCCTGTGACGGGTTCGCGGCAGGTGCCACGGTGTGATGTGGCACGTAATTCCCTGGCATTTGCGACGGTCTCGGGGGTAGCCTCGCCGGAGTCTTGTTCCCGACGATCGGAGCTGCCGTTGCTCTCATGAGGTAGTCGCTCGCGCGACCCGCAGTCTGCGCGTCGCTTCGGTATCGATACCTCCAGGGGCAGCCATGGCCGCTATTTCTCTTTCCGATCTCTCTTTCGCCTGGCCGGACGGGACTCCGGTGCTCGACGGGCTCGACGCGGTGCTGGGGCCGGGCCGTATCGGGCTCGTCGGAGCAAACAGCGCCGGTAAATCCACCTTGTTACGGCTGATCGCGCGTGAGCTGTCGCCGGTGCGGGGATCCGTCACGGTCGCCGGGACACTGGGCTATCTGCGCCAGGACCTCGGCCTGGCCGCGGGCTGCCGCGTCGACGAGGTTCTCGGTATCGACCGGATACGAGAAGCGTTGCACCGCATCGAGTCCGGCAGCGGGTCCGCTACCGATTTCGAGGTCGTCGGAACGCAATGGGATATCGAAGAGCGCGCAGTGGCACTGCTCGGCCGTCTGGGCCTGGGTTGTGCGGCCGGCACCGGGCGGCAACTCGATCGCCGGCTGGACACATTGTCGGGCGGTGAGACCGTCCTGCTTGGCCTGGTGGCGCAATTGCTCACCGAACCGGATGTGCTGTTGCTCGACGAACCCACCAACAATCTCGATCGGACCGCCCGGATGCGTCTGTACGAAGTCGTCGCGCAGTTCACCGGTACCGTCGTGGTCGTCGGCCACGACCGCGACCTCCTGGACCGGATGGACACCATCGCCGAACTGCGCGGTGGCGTGGTGCGCTTGTTCGGTGGCAATTACCGCGACTACGAGCACACTGTCGAGCTGGAGCAGGACGCCGCTCGCGCCGCGATCCGCGACGCCCGCGGCGATATGCGCAAACAGTCGCGCGAACTGGTGGAGGCGCGGATCAAGCTCGACCGGCGGCAGCGGTACGGGCAGAAGATGTTCGAGAACAAGCGCGAACCGAAGATCATCATGGGCCAGCGCAGACGGCAGGCCGAGGTAGCGGCGGGCAAACTGCGCAACAACCACCTGGAGAAGGTGGACGATGCCCGGAAACGCCTGGAACAGGCCGAGGACCTGCTACGCGATGATCGCGAGACCCGCGTCGAGCTACCCGGTACGCGCCTGTACGCGGGCCAGGAGGTCATCGATCTGCGGGAGGTGCGGCTGGTGAACGGGCCGGTGGTGTCACTGGCCGTGCAGGGCCCGGAGCGGCTGGCGGTCACCGGCCGCAACGGTGCCGGCAAGACGACCCTGCTGCGGCGGATCGTCGCCGAACCGCCGCGAGTGCCGTGGCGTTCGCTCCCGCAACGCCTCGATATCTTCGACGAGGAACGGACAGTTTACGAGAACGTCGCCGATACCGTCCGGCACGTGGATCCGGAGCGGATCCGGGCCCAGCTCGCGCGTTTCCTGTTCCGCGGCGCGGCCGCCGATGTACCGGCCGGGGCGCTCTCCGGTGGCGAGCGGCTGCGGGCGGCGCTGGCCGTACTATTGCTCGCCGAGCCCGCTCCCGGGCTGCTGATACTGGACGAACCCACCAATAATCTCGATCTGGTGAGTCTCGGCCACCTCATCCAGGCGCTCGCCGCGTACCGCGGAGCGTTGATCGTGGTGAGCCACGATCAACGGTTCCTGGACGAGATCGGGGTCACTCGGCAACTGGAACTGACCGCGGCCGGTCTGGTGGGATGAGGCCGGCCCCGGCCCGCAGGGGGAACGTGGGAGGGTGGTGGGGCGTTCTCCCGGGTAACCCCGTATATCGAGAGATGTCGATGGTGTTGCGGTGGTGGGTTCCCACGGTGCTGTGGGGGTTAAAGTTGGTGGTCTGGAACGTTGCGGTGATCGGCCGCGGCACGGAGAGGTGGTGGCATGACTCAGCATCTGGGCGAGGCGAATGTCGAGCAGACGTCCGGCCCGCAGTCGAAAGGTGCCGTCACCCCCACCCCTGCCGCCGGTTCGCGTCCGGAGCCCGCGCCCGAAACCGACGGGGTTCGCGCCTCCGGCGCGGTGCCGAGTTCGGCCTCACGGCGGGTACGTGCCCGGCTGGCCCGGCGGATGACCGGTCAGCGCGGTATCCCGGCGGTGAAACCGGTGCTGGAGCCATTGGCCACGGTGCACCGGGAGCTGTATCCGAAAGCCAACCTCACCCAGCTGCAGCGTGCGTTCGACGTCGCCGACGAGCGGCATGCCACCCAGTTCCGGAAATCCGGTGACCCGTACATCACCCATCCGCTCGCGGTCGCGAATATCCTCGCCGAACTCGGTATGGATACCACCACCCTGGTCGCGGCGCTGCTGCACGACACCGTCGAGGACACCGGCTATTCGCTCGAGCAACTGACCGCCGATTTCGGTTCCGAGGTCGCCCATCTGGTCGACGGTGTGACCAAACTGGACAAGGTCAACCTCGGTGCGGCCGCCGAGGCCGAGACCATCCGCAAGATGATCATCGCGATGGCCCGCGACCCGCGTGTCCTGGTGATCAAGGTGGCCGACCGGCTGCACAATATGCGGACCATGCGGTTCCTGCCCCCGGAGAAGCAGGCCAAGAAGGCACGCGAGACCCTCGAGGTGATCGCGCCGCTGGCGCACCGGCTGGGTATGGCCACCGTCAAATGGGAGCTCGAGGACCTCGCGTTCGCGATCCTGCATCCCAAGAAGTACGACGAGATCGTTCGCCTGGTAGCCGATCGTGCGCCGTCACGTGACACCTACCTGGCAAAGGTGCGCGCGGAAATCGTCAACACCCTGGCGGCGTCCCGTATCCCCGCCACTGTCGAGGGCCGCCCCAAGCACTACTGGTCGATCTATCAGAAGATGATCGTCAAGGGGAAGGACTTCGACGATATCCACGATCTGGTGGGTATCCGGATCCTGTGCGACGAGGTGCGGGACTGCTACGCCGCGGTCGGCGTGGTGCATTCGCTGTGGCAGCCGATGGCCGGCCGGTTCAAGGACTACATCGCCCAGCCCCGCTACGGTGTCTACCAGTCGTTGCACACCACGGTGGTCGGTCCGGACGGTAAACCGCTCGAGGTGCAGATCCGTACCCACGATATGCACCGGACCGCCGAGTTCGGCATCGCCGCGCATTGGCGCTACAAGGAGACCAAGGGCCGCCATTCCGGTGATGCCGCCGAGGTCGACGATATGGCCTGGATGCGGCAGCTCCTCGACTGGCAGCGCGAGGCCGCCGACCCGGCGGAGTTCCTGGAATCGCTGCGCTTCGACCTGAAGGCCCCCGAGATCTTCGTCTTCACCCCCAAGGGTGATGTGATCACGCTGCCGCAGAAGTCGACGCCGGTCGACTTCGCCTACGCCGTACACACCGAAGTCGGGCACAAATGTATCGGAGCCCGGGTCAACGGTCGGCTGGTCGCGCTCGAACGCCAGCTGGAGAACGGGGAGGTCGTCGAGGTCTTCACCTCGAAGGCACCCAACGCCGGGCCCAGCCGCGACTGGCAGACCTTCGTCGTCTCGCCGCGGGCCAAAGCCAAGATCAGGCAGTGGTTCGCCAAGGAACGCCGCGAAGAGGCCCTGGAGAGCGGTAAGGAGCAGATCAACAAGGAGGTCAAACGCGTCGGTCTGCCGCTGCAGCGGCTGATGAACGTCGACGCCATGACCGCCGTCGCCCACGAACTGCACTACGGCGATATCTCCGCCCTCTACACCGCGGTCGGCGAGCATCAGGTCTCGGCCCATCACGTGGTGCAGCGGCTGATGGCCCAGCTGGGCGGTATCGGCGATGTCGAGAACGAACTCGCCGAACGGTCCACACCGTCGACCACACCCTCGCGGCAGCGGCTCACCGGCGACGCCGGCGTGCTGATCCCGGGCGCGGAGGGCACCGTCGCGAAACTGGCCAAATGCTGCACGCCTGTCCCGGGTGACGAGATCCTGGGCTTCGTGACCCGCGGTGGGTCGGTCAGTGTGCACCGTGTCGACTGCACCAACGCCGGTTCGCTACAGGCACAGTCCGAACGCATCATCGAGGTGGAGTGGGCACCGTCGCCGCATTCGGTGTTCCTGGTGGCCATTCAGATCGAGGCTCTCGACCGCACCCGCCTGCTCTCCGATGTCACCAAGGTTCTCGCCGACGAGAAGGTGAACATCCTGTCGGCATCGGTCGCCACCCACGGCGACCGGGTCGCGATCAGCAAGTTCACCTTCGAAATGGGCGATCCGAAGCATCTCGGGCATCTGCTGAATGTCGTCCGCAATGTCGAGGGAGTCTACGACGTGTACCGGGTGACCTCCGCCGCCTGAGCGTACCTCCGCATTCGCTCCGGCCGTGCGCGTAGTGCGTACCTCCGCATTCGCTATTGCCCTGTGCTCGGCTGCATGATCCCGGGATTCGCACTATGGGTGGGGTTCGGGTACCTCCGGGCCTGCTCCGGTGGCGCCCCGCTCGGTGTGGCGGGCGCCCGCGTCGACCGTTCGGTTCGTCCGCGTGTCGCTGTGTGCCCGTCGCTCACTTCGCTCCGGATCTCGGGTATGGAACGGCCGGCCCCCGACGGCGACGCGGAGCGTTTCGGGGCCTTGGCAGCGGAGCCGGGTATGCCGGAAATATATAACGTTCGGGCCTCGGCGCGCCGCGTCGTGTACGGATCGCCCTGGCGGGTCACGTAAACTCTTCGCCGCGTCAGCGGTCATAGCCGGAATCTGTTACCGTTTACTGCGTTTCGTCGCGCTCGGTAACTGCGGTAGGACTGATTGCGGGTCGCTATGGCTGGATGCACAAGATTCTCGGGGATGCTGATCGCACTCACCGTCGCTGTGGCGACGGCGACAGCAGGCACAATCGCCGCTCCCGCGTACGCTCAACCGGCCGGCCCCGGGGGCCCGCCGACCGAGCTCGCGGTGACGTCGTGTCCGGCACTGTACGCGTTGGGGATTCAGGGCACAGGTGAATCGTCGCCCGACGCCGCGCCGACGACCGATACCGGCATGCTGTCCACCGTCTTCCGGCCGCTCATGGCCGCGGCACCGGACCAGGGGCTGGTGGAACGCGCCTATGTGCCCTACGAATCCAGTTTCGGCGGTGTCGACGGCGGTAGCGCCACACCGTATTCGGATTCGGTCAAGGGCGGTCTGATCCGGCTGCGCAGTATGGCGAGCTCGGTGGCGCAGCGCTGCCCCGAAACCCGCTTCGCGATCGTCGGATATTCGCAGGGCGCCCATGTGGCCTCGGTGTTCGCGCAGGAGGTCGGTCAGGGGCAGGGCACGCTGCCCGCCGAAAAGGTCGCCGCGGTAGCGCTGATCGGTGACCCCACCCGCAACGCGGGCGCCCCGCTGTTCCCCGGCTCACCCGGCAAGGCCAATCCCGATCCCGCGCCCGGTACCGAGGGTACGGAGATCGGGCATATCGCTGCGCTGAACCAGGCCCCCGCCGCCGGTGGTGGTATCGCGCCGGATCGCGATACCGCAGAGAACTTCGGTGAGCTCACCGGCCGGGTGGCCAGCTTCTGCGCCGCGGGCGATCTCGCCTGTGACGCGCCCGAAGGCGCCCCGATCCTCAAGGCGGTCGCCGGTGTCGTCGGACAGATGAAGCTCAGCGGTGGCGATCCGATCGCCTCCCTCACCTCGATCGCGCAGGCGCTCGCCTTCACATCGATCAAAACCGCCACGAAGGTGATCAACGAGGATGTGCAGGGCACCTCACTGGCGACCCTGAACATCTCACCGAAGAAATCGATCTCCGAACGGCTGGCCGACGCCGCCGATCCGCGCACGCCGCTGGATATTCCGGGTGCGATGCGTGCGCTGCTCAAAGTGGGCATGATCGGACTGAACGCGGTGGTCACGGTGGTCCGGACGGTGCTGAACCCCACGGCGATCGCCGAACTCGCCACCGCCGGTCTGGCGAATCCACCGGCGGCACTGTTGATGCTGGGAGCCAAACTACTCGGGGCGATTCCGCAGCTCGTTCCGCCGACCACCGGGATCCGCCTGGTGAGCCAGGCTTTCACCGCGGTGATCGACAATATCCAAGACAATCACGCTCTGCTCGACACCACGACGTGGGTGCGTTACTGGGACACCATCCAACGGCATCAGGCGTACGGAAACGCGGCCATTTCGGCGACCGGCGAGGCACCCACCCGGTTCATCGCGGACTGGTTCGCCGCCGCCGCGCGGGATCTCGCCGCGGTGCACGGTAGCGGCAACGAACCCGTCGCCGAAAAGGCTGCGCCCCCGGTCGGAAGCATGCCGAACGGTGGAACGCCCGCCCCGAACGGATTCTCAGGTTCCGACCCCGGCGCGTCGCCCGCACCCGCTCCCTCCGGTACGGGACAATTCCCATTTGGGACAGGAGTGAACAATGGTGCCCCGGAAGGTCCGGCGGCCGCCGCTCCCGCACCCGATACAACCGAAACCGACTCGTTCTCCGTGAACTGATCGCCGAGAGGGATCGATGATGCCAGATCACGTGCCCGGCGCCACGGGAATGGGGGAATGTTGAAGTCCTACAAAAAACTCGATCGATGGTACGGTCCGCTGGAGCCCGAGGGGGCGCGCGACACGGACATATCGGCACCCGCGCCCGAATCCGGTGGCGAGGACGTGCCGGGGGCCGACGACGGCCCTGCCAGGTACCCCGACTACATCGCGGAGGCCGGAAGCGCTTCCGCGCGACCCCACCCCGCACCCGCCGAGCTGTCCGGCCGGCGCACCGAATTCACCGGTGGCTGGTCGGACTGGGTCGATGCGCCCGACGAGGATCGGGACGCGGATCTGGTGCGATTTCCCTGGACCGATTCCGATCCCGAGCAGACCGAGCCCGCGCGGATCGGCCGGACTCCGGCCCGGCTCCGCGACGCCGGACCCGACGATCGGATCGTCCGGCGTCGCCGGACCGCCGGTGTCCTGCTCGCCGCCGTGGTGCTGCTCGGTATCGCCACGGCCGTGGTCCTTTACCTCCTGGCGCCGGGTACGCCCGGGGCCGGGCCGGTACCCGACGAAGGCGCGGGTCTGCGATTCACCGCGGGCAGCGCCGGTGCCGACCCCGCCGCCGCGGCCTGTCCGGCGGAACGGACCGCCGAGGTGGTGCGTGGCGCGGGCCCGGGCGGTACGACCTCCGGACCCGAGGCCATCCTGCGGTTCCAATACGCCTACTACGTCCAGCGTTCCGGTGCCGAAGCCCGCGCGGCGGTCGCGCCCGACGCGCCGGTATCGGCGGCCGAGGTCATCCAGGCGGGTATCGACAGCGTCGCGCCCGGCACCGCGCACTGTGTACACATCACGACCGTCGCCGACGGCCGGTACACGGTCGAGGTCACCGAGTTCCGGTCCGGAGGCGAACCCGCGACCTACAGCAGGCAAACGGTCACCACCGCGGTGGTCGACGGCCGCACCCTCATCACGGGTATCTCGGCCGGATAGAGGAGAGTGCAGCGATGGGAGAGGATTGGAGCCGCTGGCTCGACACCGCGCCGGATTCGGCAGCGGACGAGACCGACGGAGACCGGAAGGCGCGAGTGGTGCGGTTGCCGGGCGGCGCCCGGACCCGTGCCGCCGGTGCGCCCCGGCCGATCCTGGTGGTGGGCGGTTGCGGGGGAGCCGGAACCACTACCACCGCGCTGGGACTGGCGGGCGAACTCGGCCTGTCCGGCGCCGCCACGGTCGCGGTGGACGCCACCCCGGCCGGGGGTGATCTCGCGCTGCGCGGTGCCGACGAGCATCTGCACCCCATCAGCATGCAGCAGTGGTTGTACGGCCGTGGCGACGACGAACCGGCGCCTTTGAAGGAATGTATGTCCCGGGCGACCTCCGGTATCGGTCTGCTGTGGCGCGATGCCGCGCCGCTACGCCGCCGCGCCAGCTATCTCACCGTCGCCCGGGCGGTGGACCAGGCCGGATACACCGGCGTCTACGACGGTGGGAACCCGATCGCGAGCCGGCAGTTGCGGCCGTTGCTCGATGACGCGGACGTCGCACTGGTCCTGACCATCCCGGCCCGGGTGGACGCGGCCAATCGGTTGCGGGTGACCCTCGAATGGCTGGACGACGAGTACGGGGACGCGTCCGAGCCGATGGGCGGCGGGATCGTGGGCGACACCACCATCGTGGTCTCTCATCAACAGCGCGGTGCCGATTCGCGCGTGGCCGACCATTTGCGGGAACACCTGTCGGGCTGGGTCCGCGATATCGTCGAAGTGCCCTACGACCCGCATCTGGCGCGCGGCGAACTGGTACGCCATATCGAACTCGCCGACGAGACGCGGCAGACCTATGAGCACCTGCTCGCCGGGATGGCATCATGATGCGGTCCCTTCGCCTTCGCTCC
>JABFXT010000078.1 GCA_013361595.1 Nocardia sp.
CGATTCCGGCCATCTACGGCCTCACCGAGGAGCCCTACATCGTGTTCACCGCGAACGCGTTCGCGCTGATGGGGCTACGCCAGCTCTTCTTCCTGATCGGCGGCCTGCTGGACCGGCTGGTGTACCTGTCCTACGGTCTGGCGGCCATCCTGGCGTTCATCGGTATCAAACTGGTCCTGCACGCCCTGCACGAGAACAACCTGCCGTTCATCAACGGCGGTGAACACGTGAGTGTGCCGGAGATCTCCACCGCACTGTCGCTGTCGGTGATCCTCGGCATCCTGGTGATCGCGACAGTCGCCAGCCTCTTGCGCACCCGTGGGCAGTCCCGGCCGAAATCGGCGTCGGAGCCCGGCGAGTAACGCCGGTACGCGGCCCCGTCCGGGTGGATTCCGGACGGGGCCGGCGGGATCAGTCGGCGAGTACGCCGAAAACCGGCTGCCATTCGACCGCCCGCACCGCGTCGATCAGCTTCTCCTGAGCGAACGGATCCTGTGTCAGGAGATCCTGCAGGGCCGCCGCGTCGGCGGCACGGAACAGCAGCAGTGCGCCGGACCCGTCCGGGTACGGCCCGCTGGTGATCAGCGCGCCCTCGGCGAGCCGGTCCGCCAGCCAGGTGCGATGGCGCGGGCGATGGGCGTCCCGGGCGGGCACCGTGGCGGCGGAATAGGTGTAGTGAACAGCGAAGATGGGCACCGGTCGACTCTAATGCGCGAGCCGCGCGCACCGGGCCTGCCGGAGTACCCGGCCGGCCGGCGATCGGCGGCGGCCCCGTGATCTCACAGCGTGAGCAGCATCCGGGTGTTGCCGAGCGTGTTCGGTTTCACATAGCTGAGGTCCAGGAACTCCGCCACGCCGGTGTCGTAGGACCGGCACATCTCCGCGTAGACCTCCGCGGTCACCGGGGTGCCCTCGATCTCCGCGAAACCGTGCCGGGCGAAGAAATCGACCTCGAAGGTGAGTACGAACAGCCGCCGCAGCTCCAGCTCCCGGGCCACGTCCACCAACTGCTCCACGATGAGTTTGCCCACACCGTGCCCCTTGACCTCCGGGTGTACCGCCACCGTGCGCACCTCACCGAGATCGGCCCACAGCACGTGCAGCGCACCGCAGCCCACCACCCGCTCGCCGAGTTCGGCCACCCAGAACTCCTGCACCGATTCGTACAGGTTGACGAGGTTCTTCTCCAGCAGAATGCGACCCGCGTACACATCCACGAGTGATTTGATCGCCGGGACGTCGGAGGTGCGGGCGCGACGCACCCGCACGGTGGCGGTCTGCGCACCGGGCGCGTCGCTGGTCGAACCACTCAGTGGTCCCCGTGAGGTCATGGGGTGCACAGTAGTCGGCCGGGCTACCGATAGTCTGAGTGTGTGCCGCAGACTCCGCCCTCCCGCTCGACCCTGCGCGCCTGTCCCGGCGCCGCGGCACAAGGGCGGCCATGAGCGTGCACCCCGAGGAGATGGACCGGCCCCTCGCTGTGCCCGGGCCCCCGCGCGGCGGTCTGGTTCCGGCGCCCGCCGAATCGGCGGTCCCGCTGCTGAATATCGCCAATATCCTCACCATGATCAGGATCGCGCTGGTACCGCTGTTCGTGCTGGCGTTGTTCGCCGAGGGCGGGCATCAGACCGGATGGCGGATCACCGCGACCGTGCTGTGCGCACTCGCCGCGGTCACCGACCGGTTCGACGGCCAGCTGGCCCGCAAATACGGTCTCGTCACCGATTTCGGCAAACTCGCCGACCCCATCGCCGACAAGGCGCTCATCGGCTCGGCGCTCATCGGCCTCTCGATACTGGGCGATCTGCCGTGGTGGATGACGATCGTCATCTGCGCGCGCGAGATCGGAGTCACCCTGCTGCGGCTGGCGGTGGTGCGGCGGGGCGTCATCCCGGCGGGGCGCGGCGGAAAACTCAAAACCCTCGTCCAGTCGGTGGCCATCGGAGTGCTGCTGCTCCCGCTGTCCGGCGGTTTCGCGACCGCGGGAATGACGCTGATGTGGATCGCGTTGGTGCTGACAGTGGTGACCGGGCTCGACTACGTCGGCCAGGCCGCGCGGCTGTGGCTGGCCGGACCGCACCGAACCCGCGGATGACCACCGAGCAGGCCGGTCCCCTGACCGGCGGGAGCACCGCCACGGCGCTGGTCACCAGCCTGCGCGCCGCCGGCCAGACGGTGGCCACCGCCGAATCGCTCACCGCGGGCCTGGTATCGGCCACGATCGCCGGGGTCCCGGGTGCCAGCGCGGTACTGCGCGGCGGGCTGGTGGTGTACGCGACGGATCTCAAACACAGTCTCGCCGGGGTGGACGAACAGGTACTCACCGCCGAGGGGCCGGTGGCCGCGAGTACCGCCCAGCAGCTCGCGGTCGGTGCCCGGATCCGCTGCGGCGCCGACTGGGGAATCGGGCTCACCGGCGTGGCCGGGCCCGATCCGCAGGACGGAATCGAGGTCGGCACCGTCTTCCTCGGACTGGCCGGACCGGGGCATACCGAGGTGATGCGGTTGAAACTCTCCGGCGACCGGTGGAATATCAGGTTCACAGCGACACTGGAAGCGATCGAGGAACTGCTGCGGTGTGTGCGGGGCGGATCACCCACCCGGTGAACAGTTCCGCGGCCGGACCCGGGAACCCCCGGGGCCGGTTCCGACGTTGTGCGAAGAGAGAACCGCGTGCATGCCGTGGGCTGCGGCATATGAGGGCGAAGAGCCTACCGGGAGAAGGAGAACTCGATGACGCTGCTGCGAGAAGCGATCGGGGACAGTCTGCGGCGTGCGCGCCTCGCCCAGAGCCGGACCCTGCGCGAAGTATCCACCTCGGCACGGGTGAGCCTGGGTTACCTCTCCGAGGTCGAGCGTGGCCGTAAGGAAGCATCCAGCGAATTGCTGGCCGCCATCTGCGAAGCGCTCGACGTCCCGCTGTCACGCGTGCTGTGGGATGTGAGCACGGCGATCGCCGGCGAGGACCTGCCCGTGGGTGCCGCCCCGGCCGGTGCCCCGGCCGAGACCGCCGCCGTTCCGGAACCCGCCGAGGCGACCGCCGAATCCGTCCCCGCGGGGGCCGGGGTCGCGACGGCATCCGCTGCCGCCGGCGCCCGGACCCAGGTGGACGGCGAAACCCGGATCGTCATCCCCGCACCCAGCAACGGTCCACTGGTGCTGGT
>JABFXT010000602.1 GCA_013361595.1 Nocardia sp.
GGGGGCCTCAACCCCGCGCGCCAGCGCGCCAAAAACACAGCACCTTCACAAACAAGCCCACCTCCCGCTGCCACGGGCAGGCCGGCATCCGAACTACAGGACGTCCGGACCTTCGTCATCACCCAAAGAGCCGTCCGACGGTTCTACCGGACGAGCGTGTCCGGCTCGGCCCGCGAGACCGTCTCATCACCCGCAGGACCGGCAGCGCACCTGTCACGATCGCGGGACCGAGTGACCACGGACTTCATCATCGAGTCGCGCCGTCGAACGGATGCGGACCCCGAACCCCTACGGCCGGCTGAGAGCGCTCGCGTTGGCGTTCTCGGTGAGCACCCGCGACTGCGAGCGACCACCGAATTCGAGCAGGTTCTTGCCGATCGCCGCCTCCGTGGGCAGCGGAATCGGGTAGTTGCCGTCGAAACACGCACAACACAGCCGCGTACGGGGCTGTTCGGTGGCGGCGACCATGCCGTCGATCGAGATATAGCCGAGGGTGTCGGCGCCGATGGAGCGGCGTACCCCCTCCACCATGTCGTGTATGGCGTCCGGGTCCGCGGGCAGGCCGTCGGCGCCGTCCGGATCGATGCCGGCGTTGTTGGCGACCAGTTCGGCTCGGGAGGCGAAATCGATCCCGTAGAAGCACGGCCATTTCACCGGTGGGGAGGCGATACGGACGTGGATCTCGAGGGCGCCGGCTTCGCGCAGCATGCGGATGAGGGCGCGCTGCGTGTTGCCGCGGACGATCGAATCGTCCACCACGATGAGGCGTTTGCCGCGGATCACTTCGCGCAGCGGGTTGAGTTTCAGCCGGATACCGAGCTGGCGGATGGTCTGACTGGGCTGGATGAAGGTGCGGCCGACGTAGGCGTTCTTCATCAGCCCCTGCCCGTAGGGCAGTCCGGATCCCTGTGCGTATCCGACGGCCGCCGGAGTGCCGGATTCGGGGACGGGGATGACCAGGTCGGCGTCGATCGGATGTTCGGCGGCGAGCCGGCGGCCGATATCGACCCGGGTGGCGTGGATCGAACGTCCGGAGATGGCGCTGTCGGGGCGGGCCAGGTACACGTACTCGAAAACGCAGCCCTTGGGTTCGGGATTGGCGAATCGCGACGAGCGGACACCGTCGGCGTCGATGGCGAGCAATTCACCCGGTTCGATCTCGCGGACGAAGGAAGCGCCGACGATATCGAGCGCGGCGGTTTCGCTGGCGACCACCCAGCCACGTTCCAGCCGGCCCAGCACCAGTGGGCGGACACCGTGTGGATCGCGGGCGGCGTAGAGGGTGTGCTCGTCCATGAAGGTCAGGCAGAAGGCACCGCGCACCGTGGGCAGCAACTCCATGGCCGCCTGTTCGATACTCGAATCCGCGGAGGCGTGCGCCAGCAGCGCGGTCCTCACCTCGGAGTCCGAGGTCGCCGCCACCGCTCCGGGGCGGCCGGGGCCCGCGACCAGGCCCAGTTCGCGTGCCCGGTCGGCCAGTTCGGCGGTATTGACCAGATTGCCGTTGTGACCGAGCGCGAGCCCGGAGCCCACCGCGGTGGTGCGGAAGATCGGCTGGGCGTTTTCCCAGGTGGTGGCTCCGGTGGTGGAGTATCGGCAGTGGCCGACGGCGACATGGCCGGGCATGGCGGCAAGCGTCTGCTCGTCGAATACCTGGCTGACGAGGCCCAGATCTTTGAAGACCAGCACCTGGGAGCCGTCGGAAACGGCGATACCCGCCGCTTCTTGTCCGCGGTGTTGCAGGGCATAGAGGCCGTAGTAGGTGAGTTTGGCCACGTCCTCCCCGGGAGCCCAGACTCCGAAGACTCCGCATTCCTCGCGAGGTGGATTCTCGGTCTCGTCGGTTGCGGTGGGATTGCTGACAGCCGGTCGGTCGGCGTGGGTCACCGTGCGCTCCCTGGTAGGGCGGGTGTGGGGGCACTCGACATTCTACGGGTGTGTCGCGCTTGCGCGTCACCGGATCAGCACTCCGGCAGCAAGCGGTACCGCGGGCCCCGCCACCGGGCGCGCACCGGGGCGGCGGGCCGGTCCAGCAAACCGCCATACCCAGTTAACACCCCTTTCACCTGCTGAAACAGCGTGTGTCCGGACTCCCTCGGCCGTTTCGACACCTGGTCGAGCCGCGCACCGGCACCGCCGGGCCATAAGCCCCCCGCACCGCCGGGCGCAACGTGGGCGATATCACCCGGTCGGCCACCGGGTCACCGGCAGCGGGCGCGGTTCATCTGGCGCGGCCGAGCAGCCGCCCGCCGGGCGGTAGATAACTGTCCACTTCAGCGCCCAGCTCTTTGGCGGCCGTGGCGATATCGGCCGGGGCGAGCCGCACCGTGACGACGAACGGGGAACCCGCGGTGGCGCGCCGGTCCCAGGGTGGGGAGAACTCCAGATCCAGTCCGATCGCCAACTCGATCTCGCCGCCCGCGCGGACGGCCGTGAAACCCAGATTCGGTTCGGTGAAGGCCAACCGGGCCGGACCGTCCGCCGGTTCGCCGCTCGGCCCGGCCTCGGCGGCGATCCGCCGTAGCCAGTCCGCCAGCTCGACCGTGTCGTCCAGGCTCAACGCCTGCCACCGGAAGGACCAGTTCCCGGCGGGGCAGTTCGCGATGCCCGCTATCACCAGCCAGCTGTACCGGATTCGCGGATCGATATGGTCCGGAAACTGGTAACCAGCGATGGTGAGTTCCACACCGTATCCGTCGCTGTCGATCAACCTCACCGGCGCAGTGTGTCACCAACGGGACAGCCGCGCCTAGTTCAGCGTCCGATTCCCGCGCAGCAGACGGGGTATCAGCGCGCCTCCGGCGTTCACCGCCCAGTGCAACAGGGCGGGAGCGGTGGCACTACCGGTATGGCGGCGCAGAGTTCCGAAGAGCAGTCCGGCCGCACCGGTGAAAGCGATGGTGGCGGGGAGGCTGTCGCCCGCGACACGGGCGGGGTGGATATGCCACAGTCCGAAGGTCGCCGCGCCGATCAGCCGGCCGGCGCGGATACCGAATTCCCTGTCCAGCAACGGGTCCAGGGTGCCTCGGAAGATCAGCTCCTCGGGGTAGACGGTACCGAGCGGTATGTGCACGGCCACCCATTCGGCAGTGCCCGCATCCGGGGCGCGATCCCGCGGCGCGGACAACGCGCGGCGCACCGGCGCGAGGGGGAGCGCGGCAGCG
>JABFXT010000586.1 GCA_013361595.1 Nocardia sp.
ACCACGGCGGCGTCGGGGTCGATGCACGGACCGCTGGGCCGGGTGGTGGAACTTTCGGACTGCTGGGGTTTCTTCGGTTCGAGTTCCGCGCCGTCCAGGGTCGGCTCTTCGGTGAACGGACTGGATGCGGAATCGTCGAATCGGGCGCATCCGCTCAGCACCAACGCCCCGAGTACCAGCCCCACCGTCACGCGCCGCGCGCCAACCGACCTCATAATCCTCCAACGTAGTGGAAACAGCGTCGGCCGCGCCCTCGAGGCCCGCCGCGAGTGGAAGCGCCGAGCCGCTGCGGATCCGTCCGCGGTGTGACACATGGGACGGGTGTGGCGCGGACACGCCGCTGATTCAGCAGGTGCCAGGAGGGGTCGGCGGCTTACTGTTGAGGAGTGAGTGCCAAGGCGAGAAACGGGTCCGCGTCCTCCGAGGCCGCGGGGCCCGGGAATCTGTCTACCGGAGAGCAGCGCGCGGTATCGACGACCGCGGGCGGGGTCGGGAGTCCCTATGACTCCCCGACCGGCCAGTTCCCCAAAGTGGCCATGACCAAGGAGATCCCGGTGAAGGCAGCGGCGAGCACCGGGGGCGCCCCGGCCGATACCCCCGGGCCCCCCGGGTCCGGTGTCCCCGGCGGTCACGAGGGCACCTATGACTACGCCAGCATCCCGCCGGCCGGTAATCCCCCCAGCCGGGGCCTGCGCCGCCGCAACGGCGACGGCCGCCGCGGCACCCTCGACTTCGGGCTCTTCGTCCTCCGCGTGGTGGTGGGCGCGACCTTCCTCTACCACGGCCTGCAGAAGCTGACCGGCTGGTTCCACGGTCCCGGCCTGGACGGCACCAAGGCGATGATGGAGAGCAGCGGCTGGAAACAACCCTCGCTCGCCGCCGCCATGGTGACCGCCGGTGAGGTGGGCGGTGGCGCGCTGCTGATCCTGGGTCTGGCCACGCCACTGGCCGCGGGTGCGGTGCTGGCGGTGATCCTGGACGCCTGGTTCTGGAAGCAGGGGATGCATCCGGGTTTCCAGTACAAAGCGGGTCCGGGCGCGGTCGAGCTGGAGAGCATCCTCGCCGGTGCCGCGACCGCCGTCATCTTCACCGGGCCGGGGCGCTGGTCGTTCGACCGGGCTCGCGGCTGGGCCACCCGGCCGGGAGCGGGCTCGTTCGGGGTGTTCGTCCTGGCGGTCGCGGCCGCCGTCCTCACCTACTGGTGGCTCAAGGGCGGGAATCCGCTGACCGGTATCGGCCCCTTCGACTGATCTCGGCGACCGGGGTCGCGGGTCGCGGTCTGCCGCGGTCACCGCTTCGGGCGACGTTTCGTGCCGACGCGGCATTCCGCGGATCTCACTCGCCACGGGTGACGACAGGGCCGGTCGGACACCGGCAGGGTGGAGTTCGAGATCCGTCCGACCAGGGAGGCCCTGATGACCGTCGAGCCCCGCCCCGCGACTCCGATCACCGCGGAGATCAACCGCGCCGCTCGCGCCCGGTACCCGATGGACGATCGTGCGGACTTCACCGATATCGATCGGGGGTTCATCGCCGGGTGGGAGGACGACAAGGTCTACAACGACGACGGTGAGCTCATCCACGACGGCACCCCGCTGGACTACATCGCCGACGATCGACCGGCGCCGCCGTCGGTGCACCCGAGCTTGTGGAGGCAATCGCAGCTGGTGCGCCGCTGCGGCCTGTACAAGGTCGTCGACGGGCTGTACCAGGTCCGCTTCGCCGTCAACCTGACCATCGTCGACGCTCCGGACGGGCTCGTGATCATCGACACCACCACGAGCGCCGATCTGGCCAAGGCCGGGCTGGAGCTGTTCCGGCGTGAACTACGAAACGACAAACCCATCGTCTCGGTCATCTACACCCATACCCACTTCGACCATTACGCCGGGGTGAAAGGCCTGATCTCGGAGGACGACGTCGCTTCCGGGCGGGTCCCGATCACCGCGCCGGGCACGATCGAATCGTTCAACAAGTACGCCATCGGCGAGAACGTCATCACCGGCAATGCCATGTCACGGCGGATGGGCTACACCTTCGGCCTGCTGCTGCCCCAATGCGACTGCGGGCTGGTCACCATCGGTCTCGGGTCGGGGGCCGACAATATGAACATCCATATGACCTACATCCCGCCCACCGACCCCGTCACCCGCACCGGGGAGACACGGACGCTGGGCGGCTGGGAGTTCGAGTTCCTCTACGCCCCCGACACCGAGGCGCCGGAGGAGATGCACATCTGGATACCGGCGATCAAAGCGCTCACCTGTGCCGAGAACGCGAACCACGCCATGCACAACATCCAGACCATCCGCGGCGCGCGCACCCGCGACGCCCGCAACTTCGCGCGCTACCTCGACGAAACCCTGGTGCGCTGGGGTGCCGAGGCCGAGGTGCACCACGGTCCGCACACCTGGCCGGTGTGGGGCAACGCGAACGTGGTCGAGTTTTTGGAATCGCAGCGCGATATGTACAAGTACATCCACGACCAGTCGCTGCGCCTGGCCAATCAGGGCTACACCCCGCTGGAGGCCGCCGAGATCGTGCAGTTGCCCGACGCGATCGGCCGAAAATGGTACAACCGCTACTATCACGGCGGCCTGCACCACAATGTTCGCGCGGTGTTCCACAAGGAACTCGGCTTCTGGGACGGCGACCCGGCCACTATCTACCCGCTGCTGCCCGAAGACAACGCCAGGCGCCATGTCGAGCTGATCGGCCGCGACCGCATCCTCGCCGAGGGCCGTCGAGCCCACGAAGACGGCGACTACCGCTGGGCCGTCCAGATCCTGCACCATCTCGTCTTCGCCGATCCCGCCGACGACGAAGCCCGGAACCTACAGGCCGACGCCTACGAGCAACTCGGCTACCAGCAGGAAGTCCCGCAATACCGGAGCATCTTCCTGTGTGCGGCACAGGAACTGCGCAACGGAGTCGCCGGGCAGGGCCAGGTGAACACCGACACGCTCGACACAATCCTCGCGATGCCGATCGACCTGCTCTTCGACTACGCCGGCGTCCACGTGATCGGTGAAGCCGCCGCCGGATCCGACATCTCCAGCGACTTCACCTTCACCGACTCCGGCGGTGACTGGACCATGTGGGTCCGGCACGGTGTCCTCAATGCCCGTCCGGCCCACGCCGACCACGCCCGGTTGACCGTCACCGGACCGAAACCGTTGCTCGCCGGGCTCATCCTGGAACCGGGCCGTGCCGACGAAATCCTCGGTCACCCCGATATCTCCACCACCGGTGACATCGCGGCACTGCACGAACTCGCCGAAGTGCTCGACACCTTCGATCCCGGCTTCGACCTCGTCACCCCCTGAGCGCGGACGCGCAGACTCGACTCGGCGACGCGATGCTCCGAGCGTGCGTACCGCCGGGCCGGTACCGGAGTCGATTCGCGGCGTGGTGCCGGACGCGAAAGCGCCCCCCGGATCCAAGGATCCGAGGGGCGCTTTCCACGATCTGTGTGTGGATCAGGGCACGTGCCGGACCGCACCCTTATCGGCCGAGGTGGCCATCGCGGCGTAGGCGCGCAGTGCGGTGGTGACCGGCCGCTCACGGTTCAGCGGTTGCCACGGGCGTTCGCGGGCTTCCATCTTGGCCCGGCGTTCGGCCAGGACCGCGTCGTCGACGAGAACCTCGAGCGTCCGGGTCGCGACATCGATGCGGATCCGGTCGCCGTTCTCCACCAGGCCGATCACCCCGCCGCTGGCGGCCTCCGGCGAGATATGGCCGATCGACAGGCCCGAGGTGCCGCCGGAGAACCGGCCGTCGGTGATCAGGGCGCACTGTTTACCCAGACCCGCGCCCTTGAGGAACGCGGTCGGATGCAGCATCTCCTGCATGCCCGGGCCACCGGCCGGACCCTCGTAGCGCACCACGAGGACATCGCCGGGCTGGATCTTCTTGCCCAGGATCACCGACACGGCTTCCTCCTGGGACTCCACCACCACGGCCGGGCCCACGAAGGTGAACAGTTCCTCGTCGATACCGGCGGTTTTGAGCACCGCGCCGTCGAGCGCGATATTGCCGCGCAGTACGACCAGCCCGCCCTCGGCGGTGTAGGCGTGTTCGATATCGCGGATACAACCGCCCGCGGCATCGGTGTCCAGCGACGACCAGCGGTTCTCGGTCGAGAAGGGTTCGGTGGTGCGCACCCCGCCCGGCGCCGCGTGGAAGAGCTCCAGTGCTTCCGCGGAGGCCTTGCCCGAACGGATATCCCAGGTGTCGAGCCATTCGTCCACCGACGCGCTGTGCACGGTGGTCACCTCGGTTTCCAGCAGCCCGGCCCGGCGCAGCTCACCGAGGATGGCGGGGATACCGCCGGCCCGGTGCACGTCCTCCATGTGATAGTCCGAGTTCGGCGCCACCTTCGACAGCGTGGGCACCTTGCGGCTGATCGTCTCGATGGTGTGCAGATCGAAATCGATCTCACCCTCCTGGGCCGCGGCCAGGGTGTGCAGCACGGTATTGGTCGACCCGCCCATCGCCACGTCCAGGGCCATGGCGTTGCGGAAGGCCTTGTCGTCGGCGACATTGCGCGGCAGCACCGACGCGTCGTCGTCGCGGTACCAGCGGGTCGCGATATCGACGATCACCCGGCCGGCCCGCTCGAACAGCGCCCGTCGCGCGGCATGGGTGGCCAGCGTGGAACCGTTGCCCGGCAGGGCCAGACCCAGTGCCTCGGTGAGGCAGTTCATCGAATTGGCGGTGAACATGCCCGAACACGATCCGCAGGTCGGGCAGGCGCTGCGCTCGACCTCGTCGAGTCCCTCGTCGGTGACCGCGGAGTTCGCGCTCGCCGAGATGGCGGTGATCAGATCGGTCGGGGCCTGGGCGACACCGCCCACGACCACGGCTTTACCGGCTTCCATCGGTCCGCCGGAGACGAACACCGCGGGGATGTTCAACCGCATGGCGGCATTGAGCATGCCGGGGGTGATCTTGTCGCAGTTGGAGATGCACACCAGCGCGTCGGCGGTGTGCGCGTTCGCCATGTACTCCACCGAATCGGCGATGATCTCCCGGCTGGGCAGCGAGTAGAGCATGCCGCCGTGCCCCATGGCGATACCGTCGTCCACCGCGATGGTGTGGAATTCACGCGGTACCCCGCCCGCCGCGCGCACCGCGTCGGCCACGATCTCGCCCACATCCTTGAGATGTACGTGCCCGGGCACGAACTGGGTGTAGGAGTTGGCGATCGCGACGATCGGCTTACCGAAATCGGAGTCGGTCATACCGGTGGCCCGCCACAGGGCGCGGGCGCCGGCGGCATTGCGGCCGATGGTGGTTGTTCGGGAACGAAGCGGTGGCATGGATGTCCTCGGTCTGGTCGCGGGGCTGAGAGAATGCGACTGCGCCGTATCGCCCGAGCGGATTACCGCACGTGCGGTGCGATCGGCGATTCCACAGGCTACTCCCGCTCGGAAGCGGGCCCCGGTTCGGTACCGGACGTTCCGGGGGTGGAGTCCGCGGCCGGGCTGTCTTCGGAGTCGGCGGTTCCGTCGTTCGTGCCGGGCTCGGGGAGCACGAACGGATCGGGGATGCGACCGCCGGAGGCGTCGACGAGATCGCGCAACCGGTCGTAGCTGACGGCCGGCAGGGGTACCTCGGTGTCGTCGTCGAGATGTGCCCGTACGAAACCGCGCTTGGGGATGCTGAGGCCCCGCACCTGTGCCCAGTCGATATGCCGGGACGAGAACACCGAACGCAGATCCAGCCCGCGCGGGGAGACCGTGGTCTGGGTCCGCACGATCCAGACGAGCACCGCGAGCGGAATGAGCGCCAGCCAGAACAGTCCGGCGGGCCAGCCGACGATGGGGAAGAACACGCACATCGCCAGCAGGAACACGCCGAGGAAGGCGAGCCGTGTAGTGCGGATCACACGCGTCGGTCCCGGCGGTGCCGTATCCCCACCCGTTACCTCCGCGGCAGCGGGGTTGTGGGACGATTCAGGTGGTGGCACGGACTGATGCGGTGATGACACCACACCATCCTCGCATCATGGTGGACCGGCGTGAGCACCCGCTACCTTCCCACATAATGGGAAGTCAGCGGTCAGCTGTTTGACTCCGCACCACACGCACACATACCGTCATGCGCGTGAATCGAAACGAGATGCTCGTAATCGGCCGGCGCGTCCAGCGCTGAGCCAGACGATCCGGAGTCGAATACGTCAGCTCGCACTGCGACGCGCCACCCTCGAACAGCCGCCGGCTGTCGGGGGCTTTTTTATGTCGGGACCAGTGAACGACAAGCAGTAAGGAACAAGACGGTGAGCGCACCAACTACCCGGCCCGGGCCCGCGGCCCGCAGGCCCGCGCCTTCGAATACGCCGGCTCCGGCCGGCGCTCCGACCACCCCGGCGAACCGCCGCCAGGTCCCGCCCGAGCGGGTCACCGGCGCGCAGTCCGTCGTCCGCTCCCTCGAGGAGCTCGGCGTCGACACCGTATTCGGCATTCCGGGCGGTGCTGTCCTTCCTGTCTACGATCCGCTCTTCGATTCCACCAAGGTGCGCCATGTGCTGGTGCGGCACGAGCAGGGCGCGGGCCACGCGGCCACCGGATACGCCCAGGCCACCGGCAAGGTCGGCGTCTGTATGGCGACATCCGGTCCGGGCGCGACCAATCTGGTGACCCCCATCGCGGACGCCCAGATGGATTCGGTGCCCATGGTCGCGATCACCGGTCAGGTCGGCCGCAAATTGATCGGCACCGACGCGTTCCAGGAAGCCGATATCTCCGGCATCACCATGCCGATCACCAAACACAACTTCTTGATCAAAGAGGGCGTCGATATCCCGCGCATCCTCGCCGAGGCCTTCTACCTGGCCTCGAGCGGGCGCCCCGGGGTGGTGCTGGTCGATATCCCCAAGGATGTGCTGCAGGAGCAGACCACCTTCAGCTGGCCGCCGGAGATGCGGCTGCCCGGCTACCGTCCGGTCACCAAACCGCACGGTAAGCAGGTGCGCGAGGCCGCGCGGCTGATCGCCGAATCCACCCAGCCCGTGCTCTACGTCGGCGGCGGTGTGATCAAGTCCGAGGCGTCGGCCGAACTGCTGGAGCTCGCCGAGCTCACCGGTATCCCGGTGGTCACCACGCTGATGGCGCGCGGCGCGTTCCCCGACAGCCACGAACTGAACATGGGTATGCCGGGTATGCACGGCACCGTCGCCGCGGTGGCCGCCCTGCAGAAATCCGATCTGCTGGTCACCCTCGGCGCCCGGTTCGACGACCGCGTCACCGGTCAGCTGGATTCCTTCGCTCCCGGCGCCAAGGTCATCCACGCCGATATCGACCCGGCCGAGATCGGCAAGAACCGGCACGCCGATGTGCCGATCGTCGGCGACTGCCGCGAGGTGATCACCGAACTCATCGAGACCCTGCGTGCCGACCCGGCCGGTTTCGAACTCGACCTCACCGCCTGGCGCACCTATCTGGACGGGATCCGCGAGTCCTATCCGCTCGGCTGGAGCAAGCCGTCGGACGGGTCGGTGTCCCCGGAGTTCGTCATCGAGACCCTGGGCCGGCTGGCCGGGCCCGATGCCATCTATTGCGCGGGTGTCGGCCAGCACCAGATGTGGGCCGCTCAGTTCATCAAGTACGAGAAGCCGCGGACCTGGCTGAACTCCGGTGGCGCCGGAACCATGGGCTACGCCGTTCCCGCCGCGATGGGCGCCAAGATGGGTCAGCCCGACCGCGAGGTGTGGGCGGTCGACGGTGACGGCTGCTTCCAGATGACCAATCAGGAACTCGCCACCTGCGCGGTGGAGGGTGTGCCGATCAAGGTCGCGCTGATCAACAACGGCAATCTGGGCATGGTCCGGCAGTGGCAGACCCTGTTCTACGACCAGCGCTACTCCAATACCGATCTGAAGACCCACGGTCTGCGCATCCCCGATTTCGTGAAGCTCGCCGAGGCGCTGGGCTGCCACGGCATCCGGGTGGAGAAGGAAGAGGATGTCGAGGCCGCGATCCGCGAAGCGCAGTCGATAAACGACCGGCCCGTGGTGATCGATTTCATCGTCGGCAAGGATGCCCAGGTGTGGCCGATGGTCGCCGCGGGCACCAGCAACGACGAGATCATGGCCGCCCGCGGGATCCGCCCGCTGTTCGACGAGGACGAGCAGGCCGAAGAACCGGCGGTCATCCACGAGGCCATGAACCGCGAGCAGGCCGAGACCGAGGGGAATCCTTCATGAGCACCACCCACACCCTCAGCGTCCTGGTCGAGGACAAGCCCGGTGTGCTCGCCCGGGTGGCCAGCCTGTTCTCCCGGCGCGGATTCAATATCGAATCCCTGGCCGTCGGCGCCACCGAGGTGAAGGAGATCTCCCGGATGACCATCGTGGTCACCGTGGACGATCTGCCGCTGGAACAGGTCACCAAACAGCTCAACAAGCTGGTGAACGTGATCAAGATCGTGGAACAGGACCCGGACACCTCCGTGGCCCGCGAACTGATCCTGGTGAAGGTCCGCGCCGACGCCAGCGTGCGCACCCAGGTGATCGAATCGGTCAACCTGTTCCGCGCCAAGGTCATCGACGTCTCGCCCGACGCCCTCACCGTCGAGGCGACCGGCACCCGGTCCAAGCTCGACGCGCTGCTGCGCATGCTCGAGCCGTACGGCATCCGGGAGATCGTGCAATCCGGGGTGGTGGCCGTGGGCCGCGGACCCAAGTCCATTACCGCTACCCGCTGATCCGTGGCCGGGCGCACCCCGCGCCCGGCCGCATCATGTGCCTCGTTTACCGTTTCCCGCGTTTCGCGGGTTCGAATAAGTCAGAAGGGATACCACCAAGTGGCAGTCGAGATGTTCTACGACGACGATGCCGACCTGTCGATCATCCAGGGCCGCAAGGTCGCGGTGATCGGCTACGGCAGCCAGGGGCACGCGCATTCGCTGAGCCTGCGCGACTCCGGCGTCGAGGTCCGCATCGGCCTCAAGGAAGGCTCCAAGTCGCGGGCCAAGGCCGAAGAAGCCGGCCTGACCGTCGGCACCCCCGCCGAGGTTTCGGAATGGGCCGACGTCATCATGCTGCTCGCCCCCGACACCGCGCAGGCGTCGATCTTCACCAATGACATCGAGCCCAACCTGAAGGACGGCGACGCGCTGTTCTTCGGCCACGGCCTCAACATCCACTTCGGCCTGATCAAGCCGGCCGCCGAGATCACCATCGGGATGGTCGCCCCCAAGGGCCCCGGCCACCTGGTGCGCCGCCAGTTCGTCGACGGCAAGGGTGTCCCCGCCCTGATCGCCATCGAGCAGGACCCGAAGGGCGAAGGCCAGGCCCTGGCGCTGTCCTACGCCAAGGGCATCGGCGGCACCCGCGCCGGCGTCATCAAGACCACCTTCAAGGAAGAGACCGAAACCGATCTCTTCGGTGAGCAGGCCGTGCTCTGCGGTGGCACCGAGGAACTGGTCAAGACCGGTTTCGAGGTCATGGTCGAGGCCGGTTACGCCCCGGAGATGGCCTACTTCGAGGTGCTGCACGAGCTGAAGCTGATCGTCGACCTGATGTACGAGGGCGGTATCGCCCGGATGAACTACTCGGTTTCCGACACCGCCGAATTCGGCGGCTACCTGTCGGGCCCGCGGGTCATCGACGCCGACACCAAGAAGCGGATGCAGGACATCCTCAAGGACATCCAGGACGGCACCTTCGTCAAGCGCCTGGTCGCCAATGTCGAGGGTGGCAACAAGGAGCTCGAGGGCCTGCGCAAGCAGAACGCCGAGCACCCGATCGAGGTCACCGGCAAGAAGCTGCGCGATCTGATGAGCTGGGTGGACCGGCCGATCACCGAAACCGCCTGAGCGGTTCGCCGACCAGCGCTGAAAAGGGGCCCTTCCGCAGGTTGCGGGAGGGCCCCCTTTCGCATCGTTGCGCCGACGTGGCCGGATCCTCCGACGGCGCGCTCCGCCACTACTCAGTCCAGCACGGCGTACGCCTCCACCTCGACCAGCACATCCGGCTCGAACAGGTAGTCGACACCTATTGCCGACAGGGGCGGTAACGGTCGCGGTATTCCGAGCTCGTCGACGACGCGCTCGATACCCGCGACGAAGTCGTCGTATTTGTCCGGGGTCCAGTGCGTGACGAAGAAGCGCAGGCGTACGACATCGGCGAAACTCGCCCCCGCTCCCGCCAGTCCGCGTGCCGTACTGCGCAGGGCGTGGGCGACCTGGCCCGCGAGGTCACCGGTCGCGACGGGATCGCCGTCGGCGTCCCGCGCGATCTGACCGGCCACGTGGACCTGACGGGTGCCCGTGCCGATCGAGACATGGTGGTACGGGACGGGGGCGAACATACCTTCGGGGGTGAGCAGCCGGACTGTCATGGATATCCCTTTCGCTGATCGAGCAAGGTATCCGATATGTACCTGGTGTCCGAAGGGAACTTCAACGAGACTAGGTGTCATGCCGGAAACCGCGCCCCTGCCGTCAGGCGGCCCGCAACTCACCCACGCCCACCGCGAACTGCTCGATCAGGTACTCGACAAATGGTCGCTCCAGGTCCTCGACGCGCTGTGCGAGCACGGGCCGCTGCGCTTCAACGACCTCCGCCGGGCCATTCCGGCGGTGACGCAGAAGTCGCTCACGGCCGCGCTGCGGCGGTTGGAACGCAACGGGATGGTCGAT
>JABFXT010000300.1 GCA_013361595.1 Nocardia sp.
TGGTGGTCACCCGCGGTGTCGATCCGGTGGCGCTGGAGCAGGCGCGCATGGTTCATATGACCAACGGGTTCGCTTCGCCCACCGAGGCCGACGCGGGCTTTCTGCATTCGGTGGCCTATGTGACCTTCCAGGAACTGGCCACCCGGGTGTCGCACCGCAACACCGGCAAGGTGTGTGACGACGCGATCGCCGACCGGATGCTCCAGCGCATCGCGGCCGACGAGAACCTGCACATGATCTTCTACCGCAATATGTGCGGTGCGGCCCTGGACCTGTGCCCGGACCAGGCCCTCGATGCCATCACCCTGATCCTGGAGAATTTCCAGATGCCGGGCGCCGGTATGCCGAATTTCCGACGCAACGGCGTACTGATGGCCAAACACGGCATCTACGATCTGCGTCAGCATCTCGAAGAGGTCGTCCAGCCGGTCCTGAAGAAGTGGGATATCTTCGGCCGTAACGACTTCACCGCTCGTGGTGAAGCGACCCGCGAACGGCTCGGCAATTTCCTGGACAAGCTGTCCAAGGATGTCGTGAAATTCGAAGAACAGCGGGACCGGATGCTCGCCCGCGAGGCCGCGAAACGCGAAAAGGCATTCGCCACCGTCAACAGCTGAGTCCGCTCGGCCCGCAACGATACGAGACCGCCGGTCGATACCGGCGGTCTCGTCGTCTCACCTATTTCATCGGCAGGGCGCCGTCCACGCCGCCCACATCCGTGATCTGCCAGTCGGCGTTCTCGTCCACTGTCACCGTGTAGGTGACCGTGGTCTGCGTACCGTCCGGATTCTGCGCATTGGTCGAGGTCACGTTCACGAAGACGTTCACCTTGTAGACCCCGTCCTGGTCCGACATCACCTTCGCCGTGATGGGCGTGGCCGTCGAGGTCCACCGCAGCGGTACCAGGATCTGTTCCAATTTCGGGGCGGTGTCGTCGAACTTGCCGGACAGCTGTGGGCTGGTGTTCTTCTTCAACGCGGCGATCCAGGCGTCGAGGTCCTCGAAGTTCACACTCGCCGCGCCGACGGCGTAGTCGGTGGCCAGCTGCTCGGCGTGGCTTTGGGCGGCCGCCTGTTCGTCGCGGTCGGCCAGCTCACCACGCGCCGTGAAGTACAGGACCGCGAATACGATCGCCGCCACAGCGAGCACGGCGACGACAGCGCCCCGCACAAGGCTGGATACCCGGATCGAGACGGTGCCCGGGCGGGATTCGGCCGGCGTCGTTTTCGCGGAGTTCGGGACCGGAGTGCCGGCTTCGGCGGTCCCGTCCGGCTCGCGAACGGCGTCGTCGGTGTTCTCGGCCATGGTGATGTCGTCCTCTTTCGATTGCTCCCGATCCGGGGCGAGGCGCCCCGGCGGTGTATCCAGCGGAAATCGGGCGGCCGGGGGGTCCGGCGCACTCGAGGCTAGCGTCCGGTCCGGACCGAACCGGCAACTACCCCGGAGGCAGCGGCGGCACAGCCTCAGCACGGCGCCCTCGCAGGTGACGAGCGCGAACACGGCCGCGACCTGCGGCGGAGCGGTACCCGATAGTGACCGGGCACGATATCCGAGGGAAGATAGAACACTGTGCAAACACAGCTGGAGCAGGAGACACGTTTGCGGATCGGCCCCTACCCGGTCGACCCGCCGGTCGTCCTCGCCCCGATGGCCGGGATCACCAACCTCGCGTTCCGCAAACTCTGCCGGGAGTTCGGCAGCCCGACCGCGATCTACGTCTGCGAGATGATCACCGCCCGCGCGGTGGTGGAACGCAACGAGAAAACGCTGCACATGATGTCGTTCGACGCCGGCGAATCCCCGCGGTCGATGCAGCTCTACGGTGTGGACCCGGCCACGCTGGGAGAGGCGGTCCGCATCATCGTCGGTGAGGGCTGGGCCGACCATATCGATATGAACCTCGGCTGCCCGGTGCCCAAGGTCACCCGGCTCGGCGGTGGCGCCGCCCTCCCGTACAAGCGGAATCTGTTCGCCCGGATCGTCCGGGAAATGGTCCGGGCCGCCGAACCGGCGGGAGTCCCGGTGACCATGAAATTCCGGATCGGGATCGACGACGAGCATCAGACCTATCTCGACACCGGCCGCATCGCGGAGAGCGAGGGCGCCGCCGCGGTATCGCTGCACGCCCGGACCGCGGCCCAGCGGTACTCGGGAACCGCCGACTGGTCGGCCATCGCCCGGCTGAAAGAGGCGGTCACCACGATTCCGGTACTCGGCAACGGCGATATCTTCAGCGCCGCCGACGGCGTCGCGATGATGGCGCAGACCGGATGCGACGGAGTCGTGGTGGGGCGCGGTTGTCTGGGCCGGCCCTGGCTGTTCGGCGAACTCAGCGCCGCCCTGAAGGGCGAGCCCGCGCCGGTACCCCCCACGCTCGGCGAGGTCGGCGCGATCCTGGCCCGCCACGCGGGACTGCTCGCCGAACACCACGGCGAAGACAAGGGCATGCGCGACCTGCGCAAACATATGGCCTGGTATTTCATGGGCTTCCCGCTGGGTGCCGATCTGCGGCGCAGTTTCGCAACCGTGTCCTCGCTGACCGAACTCGGCACACTCATCGCCCAGCTCGATCCCACCGTCCCGTTCCCGCAGGACGCAGAGGGTCCCCGAGGCCGGCAGGGCTCGCCGGGCAAGGTCGCGCTGCCACACGGCTGGCTGGACGACCCGGAGGACGGGACGGTCCCGGCGGCGGCCGATGTGATGCACAGCGGCGGCTGACGGAATCACGAACGAATAATTCGACACGCCGGGACGCCACGCCGATAAGCGGATGTATGCGCGTGCAAACATAACTGCGGGCAACTTCCCAGCATTTACCGCTTTTACTGCCCTCTCGTAATGTCCGAGTGGCTCTCAGTGGCGAAATCGTTATCATTGCGGAATCCCGCACAGCCTTTCGAGCACGGCTGTGTCGGCAGCGAGATGCGGAAAAGCGAGGTTCATTGGTGGGTGACGATCGGCACGGGCGATCACCACGGCCCGGAGGTCGCGCACCGTGGGAGCGGTATCCCACGGGAGAGTCCCCCGAAATGGACGGCGCGAGAGAGTCCCGTCGACCGCGACAGCCGGAGCCGCCCGCCAACCCCGGGCCGCTGACGGTTCAGGATCTGGTCGACCGGGTGGACAGCGAGCGGACGGTACAGCGTCGCGAGGGTG
>JABFXT010000821.1 GCA_013361595.1 Nocardia sp.
CGCGGACCTGCCGATACGGAGAGCGCGCCGATATGTGGTTCGGCCAGACACGCCTGTCGTTCATCGAGGGTGAGTGGCATATCGGCACCATAGCCTCGGCCACCGACATCTTCCGGCGGCTCGCGGCGCGGCCGCCGTGGCGATCGAAACCGGTTGCGCACCAAGTGCACTGGGCGAACTTTCCGACAATGAGTATCGTTGTTCGCAGTCCGGGCAGATCGGCGAAAGGAGCGATCGGATGGGATCACCCCTGCGCCGTCCGGAATATCCCGTACTCGTTCCCGGCGTGGCGGCGACCCGGCCGGGCGCGCTGCTGCCGGCGGATGTCCGCACCTCGTTCCCGGCGCTGGCCGAAACGGCGGAGATCTATCTGGACAGTGCCGCCACCACGCAGAAACCCCGCGCTGTGGTCCAAACGGTCCGGGATTACCACGCGGTCGCCACGGCCAATGCGGCGCGCGGCACCTACCCGTGGGCGACGGTGCTCACCCAGCGCATCGCCGCGGTCCGGGCCCGCACCGCGCGGTTCCTGGGTGCCGCCCACACCGACGAGATCGTGTTCACCGGCGGCGCCACCGCGGCGCTCAACGCGGTCGCACTGTCCTGGGGGCTCACCGCCCTCGCGGACGGGGACGAGATCCTCTACAGTCCGCGCGACCACGCGGCGAATATCGCACCCTGGTTCCTGCTCCGGGACACCCTCGCGCATTTCGGCCGCCGGATCGAACTCGTGCCCTACCGGGTCACCGCGGACGGACGAGCGGACACCACCGATATCGCCGGGAAACTCGGCCCCCGGACCCGGCTGCTCACTGTCACCCATCTGCACCATGTCTACGGCGCTCTCTCCACCCTCGCCGAACTGCGCGACCGAATGCCCGAACGAGTGCTCCTCTGCTTCGACTGCAGCCAGAGTGGCGGCCACATTCCGGTGGACGTCGCGGCGCTCGGTGCCGATTTCGCGGCCTTCGCGGCGCACAAGATGTTCGGGGCGCCGGGCACCGGGATTCTGTACTGCCGCCGTCGGATACATTCCGCGCTGCGCCCGTTCCTTCCGGGCGGAACCACCGACGCGTCCCTCACCGCTGCCGGTTTCGCCGGGGGTGTCATGCCCGGCCTGCTCGAGGGCGGTACGCCCGATATCCCGGGCATTCTCTCCCTGGGAGCAGCCCTCGACGTGCTCGGTTCCTATGGGATGCCCGCGATCGCGGCGCACAACCGGGAACTGACCGGGCGGTTGATCCGCGGCCTGCGGGCGGTGCCCGGCGTGAGTTTCCTGCCGGGGCCCGCCCACGGGTCCGGCGACGACGGCTACGGCATCGTCTCGTTCACCCTGGCCGGGATATCGGCGGCGGACCTGGGGTTCGTCCTCGCCGAATACGGCTTTCTCGTCCGGACCGGCACCCACTGCGTACCCGAGGCCGCGGGCGAACCGGAATCGGTGCGGGTCAGCACCCATATCTACACGGGTATCGACGATATCGACCGCTTCGTCGCCTGCGTCCGGACTCTCGCCGAGGAGCTGTCATGAGCACAGAGATCAGCGCATCCACCGAAGCCGGCACCCGGTACGACCGCCGCGCCGCCGCCCGGATCCTGGCCGAACTCGCCCGGCCGGGGTCGCCGGCCGGCAGTCCCCCGCGGCGGCCGGGCAGAGTCGAATACACCGCGACGGAGCTGCGTACCGAACCCGGCAGGCATCTCACCGTCTCGCAGCAGCTGTACCTGGAACGCTTCATGCGGCCCTGCCACGCCGACGAGGTCACCTCCGCCACCCACCGGATGACCTGGGTCGACAGTGCCGGGATCCCCAATACCGGGTTCTATCGGGCGGATGCCCTCGGACCACTCGTACCCATCGCCACCCGCGAGGCGGTACTCGCGCTCTGGCGATCCATCGACGAGGACCATGGTCTGGCCGCGCGGATATCCCGGCTCGACCCGGCGGCGCACGCGGTGCTGGCCGGTACCACGACCGATCACGAACCCGTCGACATCTTCCGGGTCGGGGTGGAATCCGCGGGCCGGGCGCTGGCTCAGCACGCATTGATCGCCCGGCAGACTCCGTACCGCACAGCCGGTGAATTCGCCGGCGGACTACACGACTCCGGAATTTTCACCGCGGTCGCCACCCGGTGGTTCTGGGAGCTGCAAGCTTCCACCTACCGGCGCGGGATGATCCCGGTGAGCCTGCGTACCGTACCGGACGGAACAGTCCGGTACGCGTCGCAGTCGATCGCCACGCTGCGGGCGATGAAGGACGCGACCATTGCCGAGGCGCACGAGGTGATGGCTCGGGCGACCGGCGTCGAAGGGCTGACCGTTTCCGAGGCGATCGCCCGGTACCACGACGATCTGGACCTCATCTCCCGCCAGTACGCGCTGCTGCCCGCGGGCGAGCATCCGATCTGCCTCGCCGCGGTCACCCGTCGTGAGGGTTCGGCGAACACCACGGTGCTGTCCGGGGTGGTGGACCGATTGGTCGAGCTGTTCACCGATATCGCCGGACACTGCGAGCCGGTCGCCGTGACGCCCCGGGACGAGGCGGGCAGCGGTCCGGCGGACCGGTCGGATCGGATCTTCTATGTGCCCGATATGACCTGCAAACACTGTGTACGCACGATCGGCGGCGTGTTGGAGTCGATGAATATCCGGGTCGAGGACATCGACCTCGACAGCAAGCGGGTCGTGGCCGAATTCCGCAGTCCACGCAACCGCGCTCGCGCCTTCGAGGCGCTGCGCGACGGTGGATACAACCCGGTGGGTGAACGACCGGAAGCGATACGGCCGGGCAGTCCCGGATGACCGTGCGGCCACCACTGCGCGCCGCCGGATCCGCGCCCGCCGAGCCCACCGGTCCGCCCGCGCTCCCGGCGCGCTGGGATCCGCTCGTCACGTCCTTCCTCGCCGAGCGGTCGGTTTTCGACGAGGTGCTGCGCGGTTTCGGTACGCCGGTGAACCTGCTCTTCCCGCAAGTGTTCGCCGACAATATCGACCGGCTCACCGCGGTTCTCGATGCGTCCGGTACCGGATACCGGATCTGCTACGCGCACAAAGTGAACCGGTCCCGAGCCCTGGTCCGCACGGCCGCGGGGCACGGGATCGGCGTGGATGTGGCCTCGTCCGGCGAACTCGAATCCGCGCTGGCCGCCGGCTTCACCCCCGCACAGATCGAGGTGACCGGACCGAAGGGCGAGGCGTTCCTGCGCGAGCTGGTGGGTTCCGGGGTGACGGTGAACGTCGACAACGAATGGGAGCTGCAGACTCTCGCCGACCTCGCCGATCCCGCCCGCCCCGTCCCGGTCCTCCTCCGGGTCAGCGGATTCGCGGGGTCGCAGGTGAGCCGCTTCGGAATTCCGGTACCCCGGATGGAGTACGCGCTGGCGATCCTGGCCCGGCACCGGGATCGGCTCGTGTTCCAGGGCACGGCATTCCATCTCGACACCGGCGATATCGGCGAACGGGTCCGCGCCGCCGATACCTGTTTCGCTCTGCTGGAACACGCCTACGCCGCCGGCCTCGCGCCGACGGTACTGAATATCGGTGGCGGGCTTCGCCAGGTCTTCACGGCCGACGGTGACCGGTTCGACGATTACGTGAGCCGTCTACGTGCCTCGCTGGGCGGCGCGGGTACGGCGATGAGCTGGGGAAACAATACCTTCGGTTATCACGTCGACGGCGCGGCCGTGCGCGGGACACCGATCTTCCACAAGTACGCCAACACCGTTCCCGCCGACGAGATGCTGGCCGATCTCCTGAACGCCCCGCTCGCGCGCCACGGCGGGCGCAGTATCGCCCGGGTGGCCGCCGACAATCTGCTCGATATCTGGCTCGAACCCGGGAAAGCGCTGGCCGATCACACCGGAATCACGGTGGCCCGCGTGGAATTCGTGAAATCGGCTGCCGACGGCAGTGTGCTCGTCCATGTGGATATCAGCCGCGACGCGGTGACCCCGGCCGATCAAGAGGTGATGGCCGACCCGCTGCTGCTGCCGGGCGAACGGCCCGCACCTGCCGAGAACCCGGTCGGTGTCTTCCTGGCAGGCCGGCTCTGCCTCGAAAGGGATCTCGTCACCACCCATATGGTCTGGTTGCCGTGGCTGCCCAGACCGGGCGATCTGATCGTGTTCCCGAACACTGCGGGCTATCACATGGATCTGTCGGCGGCCGCCGCGGCCATGCACCCACCGGTCCCGAAGGTGGCGGTGCTCCGCCACGACGGGCACTTCCGGGCGATACCCGACGCGGACCACCGACCGACCATCCCCGAATCTCCCGAGGTTTCGTGACGATCTACCAGCACATCACCGACCTGATCGGTGACACTCCCCTGCTCCGCCTGGACCCCGCCGTCCATCGGCTCCACGGCGTGGAGCTGTACGCGAAGCTCGAATCGCAGAACCCGTTCGGTTCGGTCAAGGACCGAGTCGCCTGGGCGATGCTGCGCGACGAGCTCGAGACCCTGCGAGAACAGCAACGGACGCTGATCGAGGCGTCCAGTGGCAACACCGCGAAAGCTCTGCGCGTCCTGGGCGCGATCCACGGTATCGACCTGCGGGCGATGACCAACCGGATCAAGGTCGGCGAGGTACGCGATATGCTCCGGCTGCTCGGCACCGAGATCGTCGAACTTCCCGGGCTCTCCGAATGCCCGGACCCCACCACCCCGAACGACGTGTACTCGGCGATCGATACGGCCATGGCCGCCGAACCGGGAAAGTTCCGGCATCTGTCCCAGTACACCAGCGAGAAGAACATCGCCGCCCACCACGACGGCACCGGCCGTGAGATCCACGACGACCTCGCGGCCGCGGGAGTCGAGCGGATCGACTACCTGTTCGGCGGGCTGGGCACCACCGGTTCGAGTCGCGGAGCCGGCAGTTATCTGCGTAAATTCCACCCGGAGCTGCGGACCGTGGCCGTGGTGTCCGAACGCGAGGACTTCAGCCCCGGTATCCGGTCGGAGCGGGAGATGTGGGAAGTGGGCCTGTTCCAGCCCGACTTCTACGACGAGATCATGGCGATCGGATCCGGACCGGCAATATCGGCCACGCTCGAACTCGCCACCGGTTACGGCATCCTGGCCGGCCCCACCAGTGGCGCCGCCTACGCCGCGGCCCGCGAGGTGCTCGCCCGGCCCGATCGGACGGGTACGCCCGCGGTCGGCGTGATCATCGTCTGCGACCGGCTCGAACCGTATCTCTCCTATATCGAGCAGCGCCGGCCGGAGCTGTTCGGTCGCGAGACCGGGCCCCGGCCGCCGGACGCCGCCGAGATCGCCGATGCTCCCTCGTTGATCCCCGGCGAGCTGGCCGACCTGGTCCGGAAGACACACACGGTGATCGTCGATACACGCGGTGCCATGGCGTACCGGGTGGCCCATATCCCGGGTGCGATCAATATTCCCGACGATCGGCTCACCGATCTCTTCGCCCACGGCACACCGTTCTCCCGGGATCGGCCGGTGGTGTTCACCTGTCCCACCGGCGATATCTCCCGCCGGTTCGCCGCGACCGCGCGGCGGACCGGACATACCGCCTTCAGTCTGGACGGCGGAATCGCGGGTTGGCGGGCGGCCGGGCTGGAACTGGAACGCGGGAACTGACCGACCGGCCTTCGCGCCGCGGGCCGGGCCGGGCCGGGCCGTATGGGCGAGGGACCGGGACGCGCATACCGGTCAGGGCCGGGTGCCGCCCGTGGCGGTTGTCACCGTCCCGGATGCGGCCGCGGAACGCGGACGGTTCGACGGGGAATCCGTATCCCCCGCGCGGGTCCGTATCAGCACCCCCACCGCGATCAGCAACCCACCGAGTATCCAGCCCGCGAACACATCCGTGGGCCAGTGCACCCCGAGGTAGATCCGCGAAAGACCCACCAGCACGACGAAAGCGGTGGCGAGGACAGCGACGATCGCCGCGGCCACCCGGTGCGCGGTCCGCAGACAGAACAGAGCCGCCAGGACGCCCACGATCGCGGTCGAACCCACACTGTGGCCGGACGGGAACGAGGCATTGTTCACTTCGACCAGCCGGTCCGCCACCGGTGGCCGATGGCGGCCGATCAACTGCTTCGACACCGGCACCACGATCGCCGACGCCGCCCCTACTCCGGCGACGAGCAGCAGGTCCGCGTGCGCACCGCGTTTCAGCAGAAACGCGCATGCCACCAGCGCCAGTGTCCACATGGCGACCGATCCGCCGAGATGGGTGACGGCCGTGGCGGCCGTGGTGAGCGGTTCGTCGCGCCAGGTGAGCACCCAATCGTGCACCGGCCGGTCGATATCGGTCGTGGTGTCGCCCGCGACGACGTATCCGGTCGTCGCGGCGAACACCGCGAACAGCACCACCGCGAGCCCCAGCACGTATTCCACCCTAGTCGTACGAGGTCCGGGGCCGTCGCCACGGCGAACCGGCCGGGCGCGGTTATCGTGGTGGCGTGGAAGTCCTCTTTCTCGGCGCCCCCATCGGGATGTTCCTGCTGGGCGCGGCCGCCGCGGTGCGCTGGGTCCACACCCGCTTCCCGAGGAGGGGCCGCGCGAACGGGCCCGACACCGCCACCCGGCTGGCGGCCGCGGGTGTCGAGGAACTCACCGCATTCTGGTACGGCAGCAAACGCGACCAGCTCGACCACCGCGCCGCGCAGACCATGCTCCGGGACGAAGAAGCCGACAGTGCCCCGCCCCGGGATCGGATGGACCTCACCGCCGGTAAGGCGGTACTCGTCGCCCGCCGTTCCGGCTCAGCGGCCCACGACCGACCTGCGCCCAGGGCATACGTGCCGTGACCACCCGGTACGCCGGGGGACGCCCGCCCACTACTGTGGACGGGTGCAATCAGATGAGCGATCGGACGACAGCGGGCCCCGGATCTGGGGTGGTACCACGCTTTCCGAGCGAAAGCAGGCACGACGCAGCGCGTTGCTCGAGGCCGCGCTCGATCTGATCGGTGAATCCGGCGCCGCCGGGGTCACGATGCGGGCGGTATGCCGCCGGGCCAATCTCACCGACCGGTATTTCTACGAAAGTTTCGCCAGCCGCGACGAACTCCTCGATGTGCTCTACCGGCAGATCGCCGACGATTTCCTCGATCCGATGACCGCGTTCGCCGTCGCCGACGACGCGTCACGAGACCGGGCGCTCTCGGAAGCGCTGGTGGACAAGGTGCTCGAAGATCCCCGCAAATCACGGCTGTTCCTGGTGGAGCCGTATTCCAGCACCGGTCTCGGCCAGACCACGATCGCGGTGATGCCCGCCTTCACCCGGCTCATCCAGGATCATCTGTTCGCGCAGATCGACGATCCGGTCCGGCGGCGCCTCGCGGCCGTCACCATGGCGAGTGGGAACGCGGGCATGTTCTCGGCCTGGCTCAACGGTTCGCTGCGGGCCACCCGCGCGGAGATCGTCGAACATCTCGTCGCCATGCTGGGGGCGTACCGCGGTCTCTATCGCTGACCGCGGCCGGAAACAACAGCCGGGCAGAGAGATCGGGGAGAAATTGGGCGACGAAGTCGTCGGGTCGACCGGTAAGCTGATCTCGCCGATCCGAGGCCCCGGGACGCTGGGTGAGGTCCTCGTGGCCGTCCGTGGGGGAACCGAGGGGTATATCGCGCGAGCCGCCGAAGCGATACCGGCCGGGAGCACCGTGCTGGTCATCGCTGTCGATTCCGGTCGTATCGCCGATGTGGTGCCCTGGATACCCCTCACGCCGGACCCGGCTCCGTAGCAACACGACACGAGGAGTTCATCCGTGCTGGGTTATCACGTGCCAGATCCCGATGAGGCGATGCTGGTCAGCGGCGCCAAGAGTCGCGACGCCACACCGTTCCGGGTCATCATCGGACGCGGCACGTGGGTGATGCCGTTCTTCCGCAAGGTCCGCTATCTGTCCCTGGCCATGTTCGAGGCCGAGATCACCGAACGCTGCGTCACCAAACAGGCCATCGTCCTGCAGGTACGAGCGGTCATCGCGTTCAAGGTCGCCAACGACACCCCCTCCATCGTGAACGCGGCCCAGCGGTTCCTGTCCGAGCAGGAACAGGAGATGTCGGTGCTGACCGGGCGGATCTTCTCCGGTCACCTGCGGTCCATCGTCGGTTCGATGACGGTGGAGGAGATCATCCGGGAACGGCAGCGGCTCGCCGACGAGGTCCTGGTCGCGTCGAAGGTGGAGATGAGCAATATCGGCCTGTGGGTCGACTCGTTCCAGATCCAGTCCATCGACGACGGCGACCTGGGGTACATCTCCGCCCTCGCCGCCCCGCACAACGCGGCCGTACACCGGGACGCGCAGATCGCGAAATCCCAGGCTGCCCAGCGTTCCGCCGAGGCCGAGCAGGAATCCTTGCGCAAACAGGCCGAGTACTCGCGCGAGACATCGATCCTCAAAGCCGGTTATCAGCGCGATATCGACAAAGCGCAGGCCCCCTCGCCGCGGCCCTCGCCCAGCAGGAGGTGCTCGGTGCGCAGGCCGCTCAGGCCCGCAAGGAGGCCGAACTCCGGGAGCAGCAGTTGCAGGCCGAGGTCGTCAAACCGGCACAGGCTGAAGCCGAGCGGGTGAAGATCCTCGCCGAGGCCGAGGCCAATCGCACCCGGATCCAGGCCGAGGCGGCCGCCTCCAACAACCGCATCGCGCTCGACCAGATGCTCATCGAGCAGTTGCCGCTCATCGTGGAGCAGGCCGCCCGCGGTCTCTCCAACGCCAATCTGACCGTTCTGAACGGGCCCGATGGGGTGGGCGAACTGCTCAACGGCATGGTCGGACAGGGGCTGACGGTATTCAACTCGCTGCAAAAGGCGCTTTCGGCCACCGACGAGGAAAAACCGGATATAGAGTGACCAGCAGAACTGCGGCGAGGAGCGGTGTGGTGGCCAGCGGGAAATTGGTGTCGTTCGACGGATCGCGGGGATTCGGTTTCATCCGCCCCGAGGACGGTGGACCCGACGTGTTCGTCCACGTCAACGATATCGGCCTGGGCGAGGACGAGCTCCGACAGGGGCGCGTCTTCGAATTCGACGTCACCGAGGGTGATCGCGGTCCCAAGGCGATCAACCTCCGGTCGCCACGCGGCCAGCACGTCCGGCCCAAACCGGTGACCGACGGAACCCGGCTGACGGCCGACGAACACACCCGGCTGGTCACCGAACTTCTCCTGGACGCCTCCCCGGCGCTGACCGCCGGGGAGATCGTCGCCATCCGGGAACGGCTCACCGATTTCGCGGTCGAACGGGGCTGGATCGACGGCTGACGGCCGGATCCGGGGATCTGTCGGTTCGAACTCCTATCATCGGGGGCGATGATTCGGCGTCGGCCACGGCGTCGATACGGGTGAGCCGACCCGAGGAGGATCGTGTGGATCTACCGGTGCAACCGCCCATCCGGCCCATGCTGGCCAAATCCGCGCCCGAGATCCCCTCGGGTCCGGGGCTGAGTTACGAACCCAAATGGGACGGGTTCCGGTGCGTGGTGTTCCGCGACGGCGACGAAGTGGAACTCGGGTCGCGCAACGATCGCCCGCTCACCCGGTATTTCCCGGAGGTCGCCGAACTGCTGCGCGCCGCGCTGCCGGCGCGGTGCGTCGTGGACGGTGAGATCGTGCTGGTCACCGAGCACGGCCTCGATTTCGATGTCCTCCAGCAGCGCTTGCACCCCGCCGCGTCACGAGTGGCCAAGCTCGCCGCGGAGACGCCGGCCAGTTTCGTGGCCTTCGACCTGCTCGCGCTCGGTGACCGGGATCTGACCGGCGCGCCGTTCGGTGAACGCCGGCGGCTGCTGGAGACCATTCTCGACACCGAACCCGGCCGGGTGCATCTCACCCCGCTGACCGGTGATCCGGCGGTGGCCCGCGACTGGTTCACCCGGTTCGAGGGTGCCGGTTTCGACGGGGTGATGGTGAAGGCCGACGATCAGCCGTATCAGCAGAACAAGCGGGTGATGCTCAAGGTGAAGCACGAGCGGACCGCCGACTGCGTGGTGGCGGGCTTCCGATGGCATAAGGACGGACAGGGGGTCGGTTCCCTGCTGCTGGGCCTCTACGACGACGAGGGCCGACTGCACCATGTGGGCGTGGCGAGCAGTTTCACCGCCGCCCGGCGCACCGAACTGATCGGTGAACTCGCTCCCTACCGGGAGAACGCGCTGGCGAATCATCCGTGGCGGGAGTGGGCCGATGCCGCGGCCCAGGCCGCGTCGGGCGGCTCGATGCCCGGCGGGGTGAGCCGGTGGAGCGGCGGTAAAGACCTCTCCTGGGAGCCGCTGCGGGCGGAGCTGGTGGCCGAGGTGCGCTACGAGCATCTGCAGTCCGGCCGGTTCCGGCACGGCGGACGGCTGGTCCGGTTCCGTCCCGATCGCACGCCCGAATCGTGCACCTACGCCCAGCTGGACGAGGCCGCACCCGCCGAACTGCACGAGATCTTCGGAACCCCGGTGGCGAAATGAGTGAATCCGTGGAGATCGAAGCGGCCGGGCGAGTGCTCACCATCAGCAATCCGTCGAAGGTGTACTTCTCCCAGCGCGGTGAGACCAAACTCGATCTGGTGCGCTACTACGAGAGCGTCGCCGAGCCTTTCATGCGGGTCAACGGCGGGCGACCGCTGC
>JABFXT010000624.1 GCA_013361595.1 Nocardia sp.
CGAAGTAGATCAGCAGCGGCACCGCGATTCGCGCGACATCGAGCGGTCGGGCGGTGATCTGCTCACCTTGCAGGGCGAACAGGATGACGATGGTGAACAGCAGTCCGTAGAGGGCCCACGGCCCGAGTTTCGGGAGCAGCCGGGTTTCGTACCAGTCCCGGCCGCGGGTCCCCTCGCCGATCCGGCGGGTGAGATATCCGGCGGCCAGCGGGATCCCGAGGAACACCAGCACCGAAACCGCGATATCGACCGGTGAGACTTCGATCGTGGCCTGCTCCAGCCCGAGCCATCCCGGCAGCACGGACAGGTAGAACCAGCCCAGGACCGCGAACATGAGTACCTGGAAGATCGAGTTGATCGCGACCAGCACCGCGGCGGCTTCGCGGTCCCCGCAGGCGAGGTCGTTCCAGATGATGACCATCGCGATGCAGCGGGCGAGGCCGACGATGATCAGCCCGGTCCGGTATTCGGGCAGGTCCGGCAGCAGCAGCCACGCCAGCGCGAACATCAGCGCGGGTCCGATCACCCAGTTCAGCGCTAGCGAGCCCGCGAGCAGGCGCCGGTCGCCGGTGACCGCGCCGAGGCGGTCGTAGTGGACCTTGGCCAGCACCGGGTACATCATGATCAACAGTCCGGCCGCGATCGGCAGCGATATCCCGTCCACCTCGACCGCCGACAGGCCCTCACCCAGGCCGGGTACGAGTCGGCCGAGCGCCAGCCCTGCGGCCATCGCGATTCCGATCCAGACCGGTAGCAGCCGGTCCAGCATCGGCAACCGCGGTGCCGGTGCCCCTACCGCCGCGCTCACGCAGGAGTGCAGCAGACGTTTTCGGCGTCAACGCGGCCGCCGGTGCCGCAGCAGGCCTGCACCGCTTCCTTGTCGGAGACCTCGGCGAATTCCGGCGCGGTGCCGAAGGACTCCGAATCCGCGAGGACGGTGTAGACCTCCCACCGCTCCGCATCGGGCCCGGTCACCCACACTTTGTCCTGGGTGGCGAAACAACAGGTCGTCGCGATCTGCTCCTCGGTGAACAACCCGGCCGCCGACAGGCGCGCGATCTCGGAATGGACCTTCTCCGAGGACTCGACCTCGACACCGAGGTGATTCAGACTGCCACCCTGGCCGGGGTTCTCGATGAGCACCAGCTTCAACGGCGGTTCGGCGATCGCGAAGTTCGCGTATCCCGGCTTGCGTTTGGCCGGTGCGGTGCCGAACAGGGTCGAGTAGAACCCGACCGCGGTGTCCAGGTCGTCGACGTTGAGGGCGAGCTGTATCCGGGACATCATGACCACCACCTGTGTGACATATATCGAATAGCTGACGGCAGCCAGTCTGCCACCTTTTCGACATAAGTCAATAAGCGCGGGTAGGGTGGCCCGTATGCCCAAAGCGCTGCCCGTCATCGATATCACCGCACCGGTCTGCTGCGCCCCCGTGGCCGCCGGACCGGTCGACGACGAAGCGGCACTGCACGTCGCCCTGCGGCTCAAAGCCCTGGCCGACCCGGTCCGGGTCAAGCTCATCTCCCTGCTGCTCGCCGACCCTGACACCGGCCGCACCGGCGGCGACCTCGCCGCGGCGGTCGGATTGTCGGAATCGACTGTCAGCCACCACCTCACCCAGCTCCGCAAGGCCGGGTTCATCGACTCCGAACGCCACGGCATGAGCGTCCTGCACCAGGCCCGCCGCGACGCCCTCGCCGCGCTCTGCGCGGTGCTCGACCCCAACTGCTGCCGCTGACCTCCGGGAGCGGGTTCGCAGATGCGACGCCTGATCACCGACTGGTTGGATCGTTGTGCGTGGCTTGCGCACGGGCTGTGGCCGGGGGGCCGAAGTGCGCCGGATAGTGCCACACCTTCTCGAGGTCCTGCGATTTGATCGACCGGGTCAACAGCAGGGTGGTACTGCCATCGTTTTCTGTGATGTCCCGGACGTGCTCGAAACCGACTTTGCTCAGGACATGCCGCGAAACCTTGTTCGGCGCGGCCACGGTGGCGTGCACCTCGGTCAGTCCCAGAGTGTGAAAACCGTAGGCGACGAGCGCTTCTGCCAACTCGACGCCCAAACCGCATCCCCACACCTGTGGGGCCAGAGCGTAAATGATCTCGTAGCCCTCGACCACTTCGGCCGGCTTGATCTCGGCATGCCCGACCAGGCGTCCGTCCCGGCGAACGGCCCAGATGTCGAACAGATCGTCCGCATAAACCTTGGTGAAGACCCGCCCGAACAAGGCCCGGTCGGCCGCTTCGGAAGACGGCCCGTCGCCCATCCATCGAGACACCCTTGTGTCCTGAAACAAAGCGACGAAGCCTTCCTCATCCCCTGGGACGTACCGCGCGAGGACAAGCCGCTGGGTACGCAGAGTCGAAGTCACGAACGACGACGCTACCCGCGACCCGGCGTTGGAGTCGCTGGCGATCGCGGGATTCGGCCACGCATTTCGAGACCCCTACAGCAGCAGGCGATCAGCCCCGGGCCATATCGACGAACCGCGACAGATGCAGCTGGTGCGCGACCGTGATGGTCGCCGTGGGGCCGTTACGGTGCTTGCCGAGAATCAGATCCGCCTCACCGCCGCGCGGGTCGTCCCGTTCGATCGCATCGGGCCGGTGCAGCAGGATGACCATATCCGCGTCCTGTTCCAGTGAACCGGATTCACGGAGGTCGGAGACCTGCGGGCGTTTATCGGTGCGTTGTTCCGGGCCACGGTTGAGCTGACTGATCGCGACCACCGGAACTTCGAGTTCCTTGGCCAGGAGCTTGAGATGCCGGGAGAATTCGGAAACTTCCTGCTGGCGCGATTCGACCTTCTTACCGGAGGTCATCAGCTGCAGATAGTCGACCACGACCAGTTTCAGATCGTGCCGCTGTTTGAGCCGCCGGGCCTTGGCCCGGATCTCCATCATGGTGAGGTTCGGCGAATCGTCCACGAAGAGCGGCGCTTCGCTGATCTCGCTCATTCGCCGCGCCAGTTTCGTCCAGTCGTCGTCGCTCATCCGCCCGGCCCGCATATCACCGAGCTTGATCTTGGCCTCGGCCGACAGCAGACGCATGACGATCTCGGTCCGGCTCATCTCCAGCGAGAAGATAACGCTGGCCAGTCCGTGCCGAATCGAGGCACTGCGCATGAAATCCATACCGAGGGTCGAGTTGTGGGTGGGCACCATCGATCGACCGGCCAGATACATATGGGCGCTGTTGTCGACCTCGACGCAGCGGACGGGGACCGGCTCGACCGGGCGGACATCCACGATGAACCGCGAGCCGGACCTGCTCGTCTCCCGTGCGGCACGACGCTCCTTGTGCAGGAACGCCTTCCGGTAGAGTCCGAATACCTCGTCGTCCGTGGCGAAGGTCAACGTGTAGGCGACCGATCGTTCGGGTGTGCGCCCACCAACGGCCTTGGTGGAGACGTCGCAGCGGTAGCCCAGGCCCACCACCAGTTCCCGGACATCGGCGAAAAGATGCTCGCCGGTGACCGAGAACTGAACGGAACCTCCGCCGGTGACGGTGCCGTCGGTATCGAGCAGCCCGGCGAGAAGAGCACGGCGTTGCGCTTCCGAGGCACGCAGGTATTCGGCGGGAATATGTTTGTCGCCGAGGACCCCGATGGTGCGCAAACGGGCCTGCACACTGCCGACTTCGCTACGACATACCTGACACATCCGCAGCCCGATCGACCGCTTGCCGCATCGTGGACAGGTCGGCGCCGGTACGGGCGAGGATACGAACCGCGCCCGGCCACCACAGGATCGACCACAGGTCCGCACTTCACTGGTGAACGGAGCGAAAGGCTTTCCACATACCGCGCAAGGCCGCTCGGCCACGGGCTCGTCGTCCGGCAATCGGAGCTGATAGCGCATCGGCGCCGAATCGGACGCGACGGCGACGATGCCTTCTCCCTCGATGCGGGCGATGATCTCCGGATCGGCAGAGGTTATCTGTGCCGCCGCCGACGTTCCGTCGCCCAGCCAGGCGCCGAGAGTGTAGGGCGGGACGAGCAGGTCGCGAGCGGGCAGTTTCAGTGGCCGCGCATTGGTCACCGAATGGTTGATCCGGCGGTCCGCGGTGGCACAGCGAAGTGTGGCCGCGATCTCGCCCGTGGTCCGGATGGCGGCGAAAGTCCGCTGATCGCGATATCGGTGGTAGCCGGTGGCGGCCTGTTGCGCCGATCGCCGGGAAGCCCGGGTTTCGGTCAGCCACTGATGCTGCTCGTCGGCGACGATCACCGTGCCGTCGGAGAATTCGACTTCGTAACACGGCCGGTCGGCCAATACCTCGGTCGCCGCGACCACCCGGGTGGGCGCGCCGTCGGCACCGATGAGCCGGTCCCCGACCCGCACCTCGCCCATCGTCGTCCAGCCTTCCGGCGTGGGCAGTGGGGTGTCCAGGGCCAGCGCCTTACCTACACCCGGTCGGGCCGCGACGATGATCATCTGGCCGGGGTGCAGACCGTTGGTCACCTCGTCGAGTTCGGTGAACCCGGTGGGGACGCCGAGTGAGATTCCGCCGCGGGAGGCGATGGAGTCGATTTCGTCCATGGTGGGCTGGAGCAGTTCTTCCAGCGGGAGGAAATCCTCGGCGGTCCGGCGTTCGGTGACCTCGTAGACCTCGGCCTGCGCACGGTCTACCACCTCGGCGACGTCCTGACCGTCGGCACCGGCATAGCCGTATTGCACGATGCGGGTTCCGGCTTCGACCAGTCGGCGCAGGATGGCCTTCTCGGCGACGATCTCGGCGTAGAAACCGGCGTTCGCCGCGGTGGGCACGGTCTGGGTGAGGGTTACCCGGTAGGGAGCGCCGCCGATCCGCTTCAGCTCACCGCTGCGGTCCAGGCCGGCGGCCACGGTGACCGGGTCGGCGGGTTCGCCGCGCCCGTAGAGATCGAGAATTGCGTCGTAGACGGCCTGATGGGCGGGGCGGTAGAAATCGCCGGAGCGTAGTACCTCGATCACATCGGCGATGGCGTCCTTGCTGAGCAGCATGCCGCCGAGCACCGACTGTTCGGCCGCCATATCGTGCGGCGGCTGCCGACCGAAGTCCTCGCCGGGGGGTTCCGGTGGGAAGTCCGTATGCCCGCGGTCATCGACGACTGCCATCCGACTCGACCGTCCTCTCCTTCAGACCGGACGCCACCCTTCGACGACCGGTTCTACCCCACGGGTCCGACATCGCCGGTCCGAGATGCCGGTGACCAGTGGTCAGACGTACCAGCTATCACCCAGAAGGAGCCGGTACGCCACATCGCGCCGGGGTGTCGCCAATGGTGCTGCGATGAACCTAGGCGAGGTTCTATCCACATGCCAACCAGGGCTGTGCACAGACCTGTGGATAACCTGGGGATAGTTCACCCCTGGTTGTGCACAACTTGTGGACAACTTGGGGAAAACGCAGGTCAGCCCCAGAAAATACCCAGCTAGAACCGGATTTTCACGGGCCATTCAGTGTGGATAAACAAAGTATCGGCGTGTCGGAGATGTTGAACAGCCGGGCGTGTTGAGTTAACGGACAGGCGAACAGATATGACCTGGGTCACATTACGTCCGGTTGGTTTTGTGATTGATCCACAGGACTCGCATCTTGTGGATAAGACACATACAGAACGACCGGGCGCTGTCGCAGACCATGCAGGCACCCGCCGTCACAAGAATTACCGCAAACAAGCGGCTAATCCACCGTTTCGGTGGCAGAGCACAACCGACCGGGGATCACGCGCCGATCAGCTGTGATCGGGCGTGATCCCCGGTTTCGGGTAGCTGTGGCGGAACCGGATCAACCGGCTGCCACGACCTCCAGCGCGAACTTCGCGGCGACGTCCGGGTGCAGATGGACGGTCACCTGGTGCTTGCCGGTGGCCTTGATATGCGACTTCGGCAGTTCGATGCTGCGCTTGTCCAGGACCGGGCCCCCGGCCGTCTTGATCGCGGCGGCGACATCGGACTGGGTGACCGAACCGAAGAGCTTGCCGGTACCCGCGGTCTTGACCGACAGCGAGACCGACTCCAGGCCCTCGATGGCCTGCTTCAGTTCGTTGGCGTGGCCGAGGTCGCGCACCCGGCGGGACTCCTGGGCCCGGCGGATGCCCTCGACCTGCTTCTGCGCACCACGGCTGGCGACAATGGCCAGACCCCGGGGCAGCAGGTAGTTACGGCCGTAGCCGTCCTTGACCTCGACGGTATCGCCGGGAGCGCCGAGGTTGTCCACATCGGCAGTCAGAATGAGCTTCATTTGCTTTACCGACCTTTCTCAGCGAGCCGTCGAAACGTAGGGCAGCAGCGCCATCTCACGCGAGTTCTTCACCGCGATGGCGATATCACGCTGGTGCTGTACGCAGTTGCCGGTGACCCGGCGAGCACGGATCTTGCCGCGCTCACTGACGTACTTGCGCAGCAGCGGCACATCCTTGTAGTCGATGTCGACGATTCCGGTCTTGCTCTCTTTGCAGAAAGTGCAAGCCTTCTTCTTGAGCACCTTTTCGCGCGCCGGTGCCTTGGCCATTTTCGTTCACTCCGTATTCTTGGTGGCCCGTCGTCGCGGGCTCGTGCGGGCCGTCTCAGAACGGCGGTTCATCGTCCATCCGGCCGCCCCCGAAGGAGCCGGCCGCGGGCGCGCTACCCCACGGGTCTTCAGCTGCGCCCTGCTCGGACCGTCCACCGCCACCGTTGCCGGCGTTGTAGTTACCACCACCGCCGCTGTTGGAACCGAATCCGCCACCGCCGCCGCCACCACGGCTGGTCTTGTTGACCTTGGCCGTGGCGTACTTCAGCGAGGGACCGACCTCGTCGACCTCGAGCTCGACGACCGTGCGCTTCTCGCCCTCGCGGGTTTCGAAAGAGCGCTGCTTGAGCCGTCCGCTGACGATCACACGGGATCCCCTGGTCAGGCTCTCGGCGACATTCTCCGCGGCCTCGCGCCAGATATTGCAGCGCAGGAACAGCGCCTCGCCGTCTTTCCACTCGTTGGTATTACGGTCGAAGATGCGGGGCGTGGAGGCCACGGTGAAATTCGCCACCGCCGCGCCCGCGGGCGTGAATCGAAGCTCGGGATCGGCCGTCAGATTTCCGATGACCGTGATTACCGTATCGCCAGCTGCCATGGGGTTCCTCCTGCTCGGTGTGCAGTCCGGGTGCACTCGCCTGTTGCGCTAGAGCCTAGAGACAGGCTCCGACGAAACGGCGGTAGCGCCGGAACTACTTGTCGTTGCGCAGAACCTTGGTGCGCAGGACCTGCTCGTTGAGGCCCAGCTGGCGGTCGAGTTCGTTCACGGTGGCGGGCTCGGCGGTCAGATCGACAACCGCGTAGATGCCTTCGGCCTGTTTACGAATCTCGTAGGCGAGGCGCTTACGGCCCCAGATATCGACCTTGTCGATTTTGCCGCCCTCGGTGCGGACAACGCCGAGCATATTCTCGAGAGACGGTCCGACGGTGCGCTCGTCCATGCTCGGATCGAGGATGACCATCACTTCATAATGACGCACGAACCAATCACCTCCTGTGGTCTTGGGTCGGCCACGGACGGTCCGTGGCAGGAGGTCGTCGCGTCAGCAACCGGGCAAGAGTACCTGAGTGCCCGGCCCACGGCGAAATCGATCTTCGATGTCAGGTCCACCCGCCGGCCGCGGTGGGAGAAATGGTTTCCGGCGTCCCGTGTGGGCCGTTTCCCGAATTCTTCCCGGCTGTCACGGCCGGTTCGTACCCCGGATCGGAGCGGACCGGTGCGCATTCGATCGCACAGCAGGCCCCCGGTGCCGCCCACTAGGGTGTGGGTATGTCGATCGGACCGGCCGGGGGTGTGCTCGGGTCCGATCGCGTGGCGCGCCGCACCGCGATTCTCACGGTCGTACTGCTGTGCGGTGTCACATTGCTGGTCGCATTCCTGAACAAGGCGCGCTGCGCCGGGGCGCCTTTCCGGACCGACGGCCGCAGCGCCGCTTTCGATTACGTCAAGGATGCCCGGGTCTGTTATTCCGATATCCAGTTCCTCTGGCTGGGCCGCGATATCGACCAGCATATTTTTCCCTACATACACGGCGGAATCACCGCCGACGGCACTCTGACCGGGGGTGCCGTGGAATACCCGGTTCTGAGCGGCCTGCTGATGTGGCTCGGCGCGCTGGGGGCGCACAACGATGCCGCGTTCCTACTCCGTTCCGCCCTCCTGCTGGCACCGTTCGCGCTGGTCACCGCCTGGCTGCTGGCCCGGTTGGCCGGTCGGGCCGCACTGTTGTGGGCGGCGGGGCCGCCGCTGGTGCTGTACGCATTCCACAACTGGGAACTGCCGGTGGTGTGCACGACCGTGGCGGCTGCCGCAGTGATGGCCTCGACCCGGTTCCCGATACGCGTACGCGGGGCGCTGGCCGCGATGCTGCTGGGGCTGGGGTTCTGTTTCAAGATCTATCCGGCGATCTTCGTGATCCCGCTGATGCTCTACGTCCTGACCGGCGGAGAACGCGAACGGGCCGGGCCGGGCTCCCGCCCACGGCTGGACTTGGGCGGCGCCTCGGCGGTCGCGGGGGCGGCGGTCGCGACGGTGGCAGCGGTCAATCTGCCCTTCGCCCTGGCCGGTTACAACGGCTGGCGGGCCTCGATCGAATTCCAGCAGCAGCGCGAAGCCGATATCACCACGAATTCGATCTGGTACTGGGGCCTGCGGCCGCTGTTCGGTTCGGACCCACTGAGCAGCGCCGCCTTCACCGAAACAGTCTCGATCGCCTCACCGACGCTGATCATCGTGTCGTTCGCCGTGGCACTGTGGACGGGATGGCGGCGCTATGCCGAATCGGGGGTGTATCCGTGGCTCGGTGTCAGCGGGGCGATGCTCTGCGGATTCCTCGTGTTCCACAAGGTGCATTCACCGCAGTACACGCTGTGGTTGATCCCGTTTCTGGTGTTGCTCGCGGTGCCGTGGCCGGTCGTCTGGAGCTATCTGGCGGCCGATATCGCGATCGGGGTGGGCGTGTTCCGCTACTTCTACACGTTGGGCACCGGGAATTCGGTCGACCTGATGGAGGCCGTGGTCCGTTTCGGGGTCTGGGGGCGGGCCACCCTGCTGGTGTTGCTGTTCTGGCTGTTCCTGAAGGTGCCGATGCGGTCGCCGCGGCTCACCGCGGTGCGTGATCCGGAGCCGGGCGAGCTGGTGAACGAGACCGGATCGGGGACGCGCCGCTGAAGCGGTTCCAATAAAACTAGAACGTGTTACATTCAAGGTATGACACCTGTCGGGTCCCGCTGCGCCGGCCACCGTCGCAGGAGGTGTGCGACGTATTCGAGGCCGACGGGTGCCAGCGGCCGGATCAGCCGCCGCGCGGCAATTATGTAACTTGTTCCAGGCATAGGGAGACCAGCAGCGCCATGCGTACCGATATCTGCGACCGGCTGGGGATCGAGTTCCCCATCTTCGCCTTCACCCACTGCCGCGATGTGGCAGCCGCGGTCAGCAACGCCGGCGGTCTCGGCGTCCTCGGCGCGGTCGGCTTCACCGCCGAACAGCTCGAGGTCGAACTGGCCTGGCTCGACGAACACGTCGGCGACAACCCCTACGGCGTCGACCTGGTCATCCCCTCCAAATACGAGGGCAAGGGTATCGACGGCCTCTCCCCCGAGGAACTGGAAGCCGAACTCGTCAAGCACGTCCCCCAGGGACATCGCGACTTCGCCGAAAAGATCCTCGCCGACCACGGCGTACCGAAGCTCCCCGAAGAAGAAGTCCACCCGCAGCTGCTCGGCTGGACCGCCACCACGGCCGCCCCGCAGGTAGAAGTGATCCTGCGGCACCCGAAGGCGAAACTCGTCGCCAACGCGCTCGGTACCCCACCGCCGGAATTCGTCTCCCAGATCCAGGAGTCCGGCCGGTTGATCGGCGCGCTCTGCGGTTCGGTGAAGCACGCGCTGAACCACAAGGAAGCGGGCCTGGACTTCGTGGTCTGCCAGGGCACCGAAGGTGGCGGCCACTGCGGCGAGGTCTCCTCGCTGGTGCTGTGGCCACAGGTCATCGACGCCGTGGGTGACCTGCCGGTACTCGCCGCAGGTGGCATCGGCGACGGCCGCCAGGTCGCTGCCGCAATGGCGATGGGCGCTGCCGGCGCCTGGACCGGATCCATCTGGCTGACCGTGGAAGAGGCCAATGTGCCGCCCGCCCAGATGAAGACCTACATCGACGCCACCAGCAGTGACACCATCCGCTCCCGCGCCTGGACCGGAAAGCCGGCTCGGATGCTGCGCAACGACTGGACCGATGCCTGGGAGTCGGCCGATACCCCGGACCCGCTGCCCATGCCCTTGCAGATGATGGTCGCCCTGGACGGCGTGAAACGCGGCCACCGCTACCCGGAAGCCGCCAAGGACGTCAACTTCAACCCGGTCGGCCAGGTGGTCGGCATGATGAACAAGATGGAACGCTCGGCCGATGTGATGAGCCGCCTCGTCGAGGAGTACGTCGCAGCCTGCGAACGACTGAACAAACTCAACGGCGATAGTTGAGTTCGGCTGTGTTTTTGGCGCGCTGGCGCGCGCGGGGTTGAGGCCCCCTCAGTCTCGCCGTTCAGGCCTCGAGACTCGAGCCTTCGGCTCAT
>JABFXT010000903.1 GCA_013361595.1 Nocardia sp.
ATCGTCGCACTGCTGGAATCCGGGACCGTCGTGACGGATTCGCCGCGCGCCCGCGCCGGCGCGCAGCTCACGGAAACCGCACCGCCCGCGGCGGGAGAGCGGACGATCGGGCCCGGCGATATCGCCGTCCTGGTCCGTACCCATACGCAGCTTGAGGTGGTGCGATCCGCACTCGAGCGCGCCGGGGTCCCGGTGGTCCTGGCGAGTGGCAGCAGTATCTTCGCGACCGGTAGCGCCACCGATTGGCTGTGGGTGCTGCGGGCGCTGGAGCAGCCGCATCGGGCGGACCGGGTGCGGCTGGCCGCGCTCACTCCGCTATTCGGGTACACCGGCGCCGAACTCGACACCGGGGGAGCGGATCTGGTGGGTCGGGTCAGCGCCGAACTGCGCGATGCGGCGCGGTTGTTCGCCCGCGCCGGATTCGCCGCCGTTTTCGACGAACTCGCCACCGGAACCCGGCTGGCACCCCGGCTGCTCGCGGCCGAACACGGCGAACGCCGGCTCACCGATATCCGCCATCTCGCCCAACTGCTCGACGAGGTCTCGGTCACCGAGGGGCTGGGCCTCACCGCGCTGACCCGGTGGCTGGCCGACCGGGTCCGCGAACCCACGTCGGGATCGGTGCCCGGCCGGGGACGGCGGCTGGACCGCGATATCGCGGCCGTGCAGATCGCCACCGTTCACGCCAGCAAGGGTCTCGAATTCCCGGTCGTCTACCTGCCGTTCGCCTGGGACAGCTCCGCGGATCCCAAACCCGCCACCCTGCTCATGCACGACGGCGACGCCCGGGTGCTCGATATCGGCGGCCCCGACGCCCCGGGGTACAACTCCCGCAAGGAACGTGCCGACAGCGAATCCGCGGGCGAGGAACTGCGCCTGTGTTATGTCGCGCTGACCCGGGCGTGCTGTCAGGTGGTGGCCTGGTGGGCACCCTCGTTCGGGACCGCGAGCGCCCCGTTGCACCGGCTGCTCTTCGGCCGGGTACCGGGCACGGCCCAGCCGAGCGCGCGGGCCGCGGTCGCCGAGGACGGCGCCGCGGTCGATCGGCTCCGTGCCTGGGCGGCCGCCGCGGGTGAGTCGATTTCGGTCACCGCCGCCGACCCCGCCGCCGAGCCCCCGGTGTACCGCCCCTGGACCGATACCGGAGCGGGGGCCCTCGCCGTGGCCGCCTTCGACCGCGATATCGACGAGTACTGGCGGCGCACCTCGTATTCGGCGCTCACCGCCGCGGCCCATCAAGTGGTGCCGGAGTCCGAACCGGAGGATGCTCCCGGCCCCGACGACGAGCCCGACGTCCCCGTACCGCTCGACGAACCCGGACCCGGGGCGCCGTCGCTGATGAACGACCTTCCCTACGGCGCCGAATTCGGCACTCTGGTGCACGGGGTCCTGGAACGCGTCGATACCGAGGCCGCCGATCTGGTGGCCGAGGTGCGCGCGCGGTGTACCGAAGCGATCGGTGAGATGCTCTCCACCGCCGATCCGGAACTGCTGACGACAGCTCTGGTGGAGGTGCTGCGCACGCCGATCGGGTTCGGGGCCCTCGCCGATATCCCGGCACGGGACCGGTTGTGCGAACTCGAATTCGAGCTTCCGCTCGCCGGCGGCGACACCCCGGCCGGCTCGGCGGCCACCCTGCGTGATATCGCCGCCGCGGTGCGGGCCCACCTGGATCCCGGCGACGATTTCCATGTCTACGCCGATGAACTCGACACCCTCGACGAGCTCCCGTTGCGCGGATATCTGACCGGCAGTATCGACGCGGTACTGCGTACCGCCGATCAGCGCTGCGTGGTCGTGGACTACAAGACGAACCGCCTGGGTACGGGTGATCTCACGGTCGCCCATTACACCCGGGAGCGGATGGTGGCGGAGATGATCCGTTCGCACTATCCGCTGCAGGCGCTGCTGTACTCGGTAGCGCTGCACCGGTATCTGCGCTGGCGACTGCCCGGTTACGACCCCGCGCTACATCTCGGCGGAATCCGCTACCTGTTCGTTCGCGGAATGATCGGACCGGAGACCCCGGCGGGGGCAGGGGTTTTCGACTGGACTCCACCGGCCGCCCTGGTCGTCGCGTTGTCGGATCTGCTCGCCGGAGGTGCTTCGTGATACCCATCCGGGTGGCGCAGCGCGGGACCGGAATCCTGCGTGAATTCAACGAGGCGGGCGTGCTCTCGGCTGCCGATGTGCACGTGGCCGAACGGCTCGGCAGGCTCGGCGGTGAGGACCGGGAACTGGTGCTCTTCGCCGCCGCCCTGGCCGTCCGCGCGGTGCGGTCGGGATCGGTCTGCCTGGATCTCACCCGGATGCGGGATATCGGTGTGGACGCCGACGAGGAACGCCCCGAGCTGCTGGTGGACCCCGCGGAATTGCCGTGGCCCGAGGAAGCCGGAGTCGTCGAGGCATTGCGGGAGAGTCCCCTGGTCTTCGGCGGCCCGCGGGGCCCGCTGCGGCCGTTGCGGCTCACCGATCCGTCTCGTCCGGGGACCGGCCCGCTGCTCTACCTGGATCGTTACTACCAGCAGGAGCAGATCATCCGGCGGGTGCTCACCGCGCGCGCCGCCGGCCATCCGCGAACCGATCCCGCCGTCGTGCGTCGCGAACTCGACCGGTTGTTCGGCCCGCCGGAGAACCTCGTCGACCGGCAGCGTATCGCCGCGGCACTCGCCGCCACGCACTGGACGACGGTGGTCGCCGGTGGCCCCGGAACAGGGAAAACGCACACCATCGCCCGGATCCTCGCGCTGCTCGTCGCCCAGCACGCCGCCGATCCCGGGGGCGGGGCGCCGCCGCGTATCGCCTTGGCCGCGCCGACCGGAAAGGCGGCCGCGCGGCTACAGGAGGCGGTGCGGGATCAAGCGCCCGCGCTGGGCCTGCCGGAATTGTCCGCCGCCACATTGCACCGGCTCCTGGGCTGGCAGCGCGGCCGCACCACCCGATTCCGTTATCACGAACACAATCGGCTGCCCTATGACGTGGTCGTGGTCGACGAGACGTCCATGGTTTCGCTGACCATGATGAGCCGGTTGCTCGCGGCGCTGCGGCCCGATACCCGGCTCGTGCTGGCCGGCGATCCGGATCAGCTCGCCTCGGTCGACGCCGGTGCGGTTCTGGCCGATCTGGTGGCCGCGCCGTTCCCCGGGACTGCCGACCCTTCTTTCGAGGAGGTCCTCGGCGCCGAACTCGCGGTGGCCGCGGCCGCCGATCCGGGGGAGTCCGAAACGCTCACCGACCTGGAACGCGACCGGTTGCGCGGCGGAATCGTCCGGCTGACCCGCGGCCGCCGGTTCGGTGGCCGGATCGCCGAACTCGCCGTCGCCGTCCGGGCGGGCGATACCGAGGCCGCGCTGGGACTGCTGCGGGCCGGCGGGGAAATGCTCGAGCTGCTCGGCCCGGACGAGAACGCCGCTGTCCGAGCCGATATCGTCGCCACCGCGCAGCGGGTCGGCACCGCCGCACGTGCCGGTGACGCGGCCGCCGCGCTGGCCGCGTTCGAATCGCATCGGCTGCTGTGTGCGCACCGGCGTGGTCCGTTCGGGGTCGAACACTGGGACCGCGTGGCCGCTGAATGGGCCGCGACGGTGGGTTCGGGGCCGGACCATCGGCACGGCACCTGGTACCCCGGACAACCACTGCTGGTGACCGCGAACGATCACGAGGCCCGGATCTACAACGGGGACACCGGGGTGGTGGTGGCCCGCCCGGACGGATCGCTGCGGGTCGCGCTGCAACGCGGCGACGAACCGTATCTGGTGCACCCCACCCAGTTCCCGGCGGTCGTCACGGTTTTCGCCATGACGATCCATCGCAGCCAGGGCAGTCAGTACGACGCGGTGACCATCGTGCTGCCGGAGCCGGGCTCGGGCCTGCTCACCCGTGAACTCCTCTATACCGCGATCACTCGTGCCCGCCGGCATGTGCGGATCATCGGAACCGAGGAGGCCATCCGGACGGCGATCGACCGGCACGTTCTGCGCGCCAGCGGTCTGAGCCTGGACGATCTGGGCTCGGCGCCGGTCGCGGTCGAGGACTAGGCCGACGGGATCAGTCCACCGCCGGGCCCGCGGCCGGGAAGATCCCGGGCAGGCTCATCGCGTAGTGCACGTCGTCGGTGTTCCCGAGGGTCGCCAGTACGACGCGGATCATGGTCAGCCGGGCCGCGGCGACGGTTTCGGGATCGGGTTCGCGGCCCGGTTCGGCCGCGGCCGAGACCCGGTAGACCACGTATTCGCATACGTGCAACGCCGCGTCGAGGTCCAGCGGTGCCGGGACCGGGCGGCCCAGTTCGGCGAATTTGGTGCGCACGATCGCGCGGATCCCGTCGAGGGCGGTATTGCGGTAGTTCGACACCGGTGATCCGGGGTCGTGGAGCTCGGCGAACAGCGGTCGCAGCATCGGGCCGTGGCCGCGGGCCCAGTCGAGGTAGGCGTCGATGAGCCGGATGCCGAGGTCCACGCCTTCTCCGGAGGCCTCGAGCGCAGCGCCGATACCACCTACGAGTTCGGCATTGGAGACGTCGAGTACCGCGTTGAGCGGTTCGGTGGCATTGGCGAAATAGCGGTAGAAGGTCGGGCGGGACAAGCCCGCCTCATCGATGATCTGCGCGACGCTCGAGCCGCGGGAGCCGTTGCGGGTGAACACCGCGGCGGTGGCCCGCACGATCCGGGCGCGCACCTGTTCGGCTTGTTCCCGCGTCTGTGGCGGCCGGCCGCGGCGTGCGGGCCGGTCACCGTTCGTCGCGGTCACGATCGGTTCTCCGGCCGGGCTGTGAGATCCCACAGCCCGCGGCGGTTCCGGACTGTTGCGTGGAACGGAGCCCTTGACACGGCGTACGGCACGGGGATTACCCTAACACCACTGTTCAATTAATCATTTCGCTGTGGTTCTGCGGCCGCGGCGCGAGAACGCCCAGGAGAACGCCGACGATGACGACCGCCCAGCGTCCCGCCGCCACCGGCGCGCTCACCCCGGATCTGGTGAAACCGCTGCTCGCCCGGGCCGCGGCCGGCGGAGCGCCGGCCGTCACGGTATCCGCGCCGGCCACCGGGGAACAGATCGCCGAACTGCCGCAATCCTCGGTCGCCGATATCGACGCCGCGTTCGAACGCGCCCGCGCCGCTCAGCGCCGGTGGGCTCAGGTTCCGGTCCGGGAGCGGGCCGCGGTACTGCGCCGTTTCCACGATCTGGTGCTCGCCGAACAGGACACCATCCTCGATATCGTCCAGACAGAGACCGGTAAATCCCGGACGCACGCCTTCGACGAAGTCGGCGATGTGGCGGTCAACTCCCGGTACTACGCGGCCACCGCGCCCAAACTCCTCGCCCGCCGCAATCCGCGCGGCGTACTCCCGGTGCTCACCGATGTACAGGTGCGTCCGCGGCCCAAGGGCGTGGTCGCGGTGATCTCGCCGTGGAACTATCCGCTCGCACTGGCCGTCTCCGACGCGCTGCCCGCGCTGGTCGCCGGTAACGCGGTCGTGGGCCGGCCCGACAACCAGACCGCGCTCACCGCGTTGTGGGCCGTCGACGCCGCCGTCCGAGCCGGGCTACCGGAGGATCTGTGGCAGATCGTGCTGGGCCGCGGTTCCGTGATCGGCGGCGAGGTGATCGATCGCGCCGACTATGTCGACTACACCGGATCCAGCGCCACCGGTCGTACCATCGGCCGCCAGGCCGGTGAGCGTCTCATCGGCTGCTCGCTCGAACTGGGTGGGAAGAACCCGCTGCTGGTGTTGTCGGACGCCGACCCGGCTGCCGCCGCCCGCACCGCGGTCCGGGCCAGTTTCGCCTCGGCCGGTCAGCTGTGTGAATCCATGGAACGTATCTACGTGCACGAGAAGGTCTACGACCGGTTCGTGGAAGAGTTCGTCCCGGCGGTGCGGGCACTGAAGCTGGGCTCGCCGCTGGACTACTCGACGGATATGGGTTCGCTGACCTTCCCGCGGCAACTCGAGACCGTCCGCGCCCATGTCGACGATGCGGTCGCCAAGGGCGCGACCGTGCTGGCCGGCGGCGTCCACCGCCCCGATCTCGGCCCGTACTTCTACGAACCGACGGTGCTCACCGAGGTGACCGCCGAGATGACGGTGTACCGCGAGGAAACCTTCGGCCCGGTCGTCTCGGTGTACAAGGTCGCCACCGACGACGAGGCCGTGACCCAGGCCAACGACACCCCCTACGGGCTCAACGCCAGCGTCTGGACCCGCAGTGCCGCGCGCGGCCGCGAATTCGCCGCGCGGATCAACGCCGGGTCGGTGAACGTGAACGAGGGTTTCATCGCCGCGTGGGGTAGCGCCGACGCGCCGTCGGGCGGTGTCGGGATCTCGGGCACCGGTCGCCGGCACGGTCCGGAGGGACTGCTCAAATACGTCGACACCCAGACCATCGCCGTCCAGCGCATGCTCCCGATCGCACCACTGCCGGGGATGTCGGAGGCGATGTGGGCGAAGACCATGACACTCTACTTCCGGGTCATGAAAACGCTGCGCCAGAAGTAGGCCACTGTTTCCGTTCTCCTCGACGACAAGGATTCGACACCGATGAAACTGGATACGGTGGCCGGTAAGAAGGTGCTGATCACCGGAGCCGCCATGGGTCTGGGCAAGCTGTTCGCCACCCGGGCGGTGCGTGAAGGCGCCGCCGCCGTGGTGCTGTGGGATATCAACGAGACGGCGCTGCGCGAGACGGCGGCCGAGCTCACCGCCGCGGGCGGTACGGTGCACACCTACGCGGTGGACGTCTCCGACGGGGACGCGGTCGCGACCGCCGCGGAATCGGTGCGCGCGGAGATCGGCGATATCGACGTACTGGTGAACAACGCCGGCATCGTCCGGGGCAACACGTACTTCTGGGAGACCGCGGACCGCGCCGATATCGACAAGACCATGGCGATCAACTCGCTGGCGCCGATGTACGTGACCCGGGAATTCCTGGGCGCCATGGTCGCCGGAACCACCGAGGCCCGGGTGCTCACCATCGCGTCGTCGGCGGGACTGGTCCACAATCCGCGGATGAGCGTGTACGCGGCGTCGAAATGGGCGGCGCTGGGCTGGTCGGATTCGGTCCGGATCGAGCTCGAGCAGGCCGGTCACGGCCATGTGAAGGTCACGACGGTGTGCCCGACCTATATCGATACCGGGATGTTCGACGGCGCCAAGGGTTTCTGGCTCACGCCGATCCTGGATCAGCACAAGGTCGTCGACACATCCTGGACCGAGATGAAGAAGGGCACGCCGGTCGTGATCCTGCCGTGGACCTCGCGGCTCAACAAGGCGCTGTCCGGGGTCCTGCCGATCAAACTGCGCGATCTGTTCCTGAACACGGTCGGGGTCTACCACTCGATGGACGAGTTCACCGGCCGGAAGTAGTCGCCGGCCGCCGCCCGACCGCCACAGTGGCGTCGAGCTCCGGGGACCGGACGATTCGGGCGACGAGCCCGCTGCCGGTGAGCAGTTCGGTGGCGGCGGGTATCTGATCGACGCCTATCTCGATCAGCACACTGCCGCCCGGCGCCAGCCATTCGGTGGCGTCCGTGGCGGTGCGCCGGGCCAGATCCAGGCCGTCGGGTCCGCCGTCGAGGGCGGCCGGGGGTTCGTGATCGCGTGCCTCCGGCGGAAGTCGCGCGATCAGGCCGGAAGGGACGTAGGGCGTATTGGCGAGCAGGATATCGATCCGGCCGCGCAGGTCGCCCGGTAGTGCCTCGTACAGATCGCCCTGATGGACCCGCCCGCCGACCGCGGCCAGGTTCGCGCGTGCACACGCCACCGCGACCGGGTCGATATCGGTGGCCGTCAATTCCGCCGCGGCGGCGCCGAGTTCGGTGAGCAGGGCCAGGCCGAGTGCGCCCGAGCCGCAGCACAGGTCGACCACGGTACGCACCGGGTGGACCGCGGCCAGGGCGTGCGCCTCGTCCACCATCAGGGCCGAACGTTGCCGCGGGACGAACACACCGTCGCGGACACCGATCCGGATGCCGCGGAACTGCACCCAGCCCAGGAGATGTTCCAGCGGGGTACCCGTGATGCGACGGGCCAGCAGCCCCGCCAGTTCGGTGTCGGAACTTGCCGCGTCGACCAGTAACCGTGCCTCGTCCTCGGCGAATACGCATCCGGCCGCGCGCAACTGCCGGGTGATCTCGACGGTGTCGAATGCGGTCATGGGCACAGTCTGTCGATTGCGGGCGCTGCGCGCACCGGAAATATCGGGGGAGGCCGGTCCGGCCGGGCTATCGTGCGGTATCGAATGCCCAGACGGCCGCCGGCCGGCCGGTGGCCTTGGTACGGCGGCGCTCGTCTGTCTTGGACAACCCCGGTATACCCGCGAGGGTCCGGTTGAGGTTCGCGGCGTCGGGTCGGGCGCCCAGTAACGAGGTGGCGAGATCGACCGCGCGGGTCGCCGGGAATTCGTCGCCGAGGAGCGCCCGGGTCAGCGGGAGATCTTTCCAGAGCAGTCCCGACAGCAGGCCGCGGGCGGCGTGCACGATGCTGTTGTGATCGAAGGCCAGCGCCGGTGGTTCGTCGAAGGACACCCACTGCGCGGGCCCGTCGTGCGGTCCGGTCACCGCCCACATGACGATCGACAGGGTCGGTCCACGCGGGTCGCGATTCGGCTCGTCGAAGGTCACCAGTTGCCCGACCGGGCCGATGGCGTCGATCGGGACACCGAGCTTGGTGTGCACGGCCCGGCGCGCGGCCTCCGCGAGGCGCTCGCCGCGACCCAGCAGCACGCCGGGTAATGCGACGGCCCCGGTGAAGGGCTCGTGCGGGCGTGCCGCTGTTCCGAATGTCGCCGCGGCGTCCTCGGCCCAGAACCGCAACGCCACGACATCCACCGATACCGCCGATTGGTCCACAGCACCCATACTGCCGTATCCGGCGCCGGGCCCGGCCCGCGGGGTATTATCGTTCTTGAAATAGAGAATTTCATTCTCGCCAGTGATCCGGGAAGAGGTGCGTGGGTATGGGGTCATCCGGGTTCGACGGGAGAGTAGCGGTCGTGGCGGGCGGCGCCACCGGGCTCGGGGCCGCCACAGCCGTCCGGCTCGGTGCGCAGGGATACCGGGTCGTGGTGGGTGATCTGCGGGAATCCGCGGCGGCGGGCACCGCCGAGACGATCGCCGCGGCGGGCGGCGAAGCACTGGCGGTCGCCTTCGATCTCGCCGATCCCGCATCGATCGCGGAGTTGTTCGCGGCGGCCGGCCGCCGGTTCGGCGGGGTGGACGCACTGTTCAATGTCGGAGCCGATATGCGAACCCTGCGCCACGACACCGATATCGTCGATATCGATCTCGACGTCTGGGACCGGGTGATGACAGTGAGCCTGCGCGGTTACCTGAGTGCCATGAAGAACGCGATACCGTCGATGCTGGCGCGCGGCGGCGGGGCGATCGTCAACATGTCCTCGGCGGCGGCCTTCCAGGGCGAACCGACCCGGCCCGCCTACGCGGCCAGCAAAGCCGGTATCGGCGCGCTGACCCGGCATGTGGCGACCCGGTGGGGCCGCGAGGGTATCCGGTGCAATGCCGTGGCACCGGGATTCACCGCGACCGACGCGATCCGCTCCGCACCGCAGTGGCCGGATCTGGAGAAGGCGGCGCTCGGCCGGATGCACAGTCCGCGGGTCGGCGAACCGGGGGATGTCGCCGCGCTGGTCGCCTTCCTGCTCTCCGATGAGGGCGCCTGGATCAACGGCCAGATCGTCAATATCGACGGCGGGACGATCCTGCGCTGATCGGCGGTGTTCGCGACCGTTCCCCGTGCCCGGGCCGCGCGGGAAACCGGGGCGGCGGCGTATCGGCGAGATCGGCCTGTGCGGCCGGGATCTGTGCGCTGCCCGCCCGCGACCCGGCTGCCGGCCGCTCCGCGCCCAGGAGCAGCGCGAGAGGTTCGCCGGGCTGCCGGTCGCGTCGATCGGGGCCGGTCGCGGTCAGTGCCACCGGGAGGCCGAGGTAGTGCTGGAGCCAGCCGGGCAGATCGGCCGGGGGCTCGGTGTAGACCGGTGCGGCGGTGGCCAGGATCTCGGTCAGCGCCGTCTGATGTGCGAGATCGCGCCAGGCGCCGGGTTCGAGTGTGCGCAGGATCCCGTCCCGGGTCCTGTACCCCGTCGCCACTCGACCGCCGACCGCCGTGTCCAGATGGTTGACCACCAGCCCGTCGACACCCCCGCACACCGCGACGGCGTATCGCAGTAGTACCGCGTCGAGATGCCCCCGCCGGAACGCGCCCTGATATCGACCGAAGCCGTTGTGCGGTTCCGGATAGCGCAGGACCGGGTCCTCGGTGGGGAGCGGACCGGCGCCGTGCCGGGTCGTATAGGCACGGGTGACCCCGAGGGTCACCGCGCGGCCGCCGATCGCGGCCAGTTGCGCGCGGGCATTGCGCGGCTCGACCGTGGACCAGGTGGTGTGCGGATGGAACCCGCGCCATTCGTCGAGCAGTACGCCCTGCGCACCCTCGAACACCAGCCGCCCCCGCCGCGCGAACCGCCGCAGTTCGTCCGCTCCGGTGATCCGCACCGCCGCGCCGAATTCCCGGTAGGCGTCCACCAGCGCGTCGACC
>JABFXT010000548.1 GCA_013361595.1 Nocardia sp.
CGCCGGGGTTGTGGGTGCAGTCGTTCAGCGCGTAACCCATCAGCGCCTCGACCGCCGCCGGCACCTCGCCGCCGTAGGAGACACCCCGGTCGTCGTCGATACGCGTGGGAGTCAGGCCGCCGTGGGCGACCTGGTAGGCGCGCCCGAACTGGGTGAGCTCGTCGTGCCCCCAGAACGGCGGGCTCATCACCGCGAACACCAGGCCGAAGATCCCGGCCAGCAGGGTGAACGCGATGGTCGCCGGTCCCACCCGGCGCACCAGCGCCTCGCCGGTCCGCCGGGATCTGGCCAGCGCTGAACCACCCGCGGCCTGCTCGGGTCCGGCAGGGCGGGTCTCGGTATCGGCGGTCAACGGATGTCCCCGGCCACCGCGTCCGGCCGGTCCGCAGCGGTCGCCGCCGGCGGCGTACCCGCGCCCGGGGCCTCGTAACGGAGGTAGATCAGCCGGGACGCCTCGTGCCGGGAACGGCGGATACCGTCCAGGATCAGGCCTGCGGTCCAGGCCAGGAAGCCGACCAGTAGCAGGGTGCAGGCGAGGAACAGGGTGGGGAAGCGGGGCACGGTGTGGGTGTCGTAGTACTCCACGATGATCGGGACCGTGAGCACGACCGAGATGAGCCAGCCGACCGTACCCAGCAGGCCGTAGAACGCGACCGGGCGTTCGTGCCTGGCCAATCCGACGATGAGTGCCAGGATCTTGAAACCGTCGTGATAGGTGCGCAGTTTGCTCTCGCTGCCGGCGGGCCGGTCCCGGAAACCCACCGGTACCGCGGTCTGCGGAACCCGCAGATGCAGTGAATGGACCGTGAGTTCGGTCTCGATCTCGAATTCACGTGATACCGCGGGGAAACTCTTCACGAAACGGCGGGAGAACACCCGGAAACCGCTGAGCATATCTTCGACGTTCTCGCCGAAGACCTTGCCGACCACCCCGTTGAGGACTCTGTTCCCGGTTTCGTGTCCGGCCCGGTAGGCCGATCCGTTCTCGTCCTGTTTCCGGACGCCGAGGATGTGATCGTACGGGCCGGACAGCAGGGTTTCGATCATCTGCGGTGCCGCGGACGCCTCGTAGGTGTCGTCGCCGTCGATCATCAGATAGATATCGGCCTCGATATCGGCGAAGGCGCGGCGCACCACATTGCCCTTGCCCTTCGCCCGCTCCGCGCGCACGATCGCCCCGGCGGCCCGGGCCTTCTCGGCGGTGGCGTCGGTGCTGAGGTTGTCGTACACGTACACGACAATTCCGGGCACCGCGGCCTTCAGGTCGGCCACGACCTTGGCGACCGACGCTTCTTCGTTGTGGCACGGGACCACGGCGGCGATGCTGAGCGCATCGGGCACGAGCGAGTGCTCCGCGTGGTTACGTGGCGATACCGCCGCCGGGCCTGACTCGCTGATGGCGTGTTCGGTGGATTCCACCTGGTCAAATCCTCGAAATCGACGGATATGGGAACACGGGGAGAGTACCGGGTCCGTGTTCGTCTGGCATGAGCGAGGGCCCTACGTGGTTACGCTGCGCTTCCGCCTCCGGGCCTGACTCGCTCATGCCGTGCCGGAGAGGATGGCTCAGGTCACTACGGTACCGTCGGCGCGTGTCATCTGGTGAGTCATCGGCCGCTGTCGCCACCGACGCGCCGGCCCCTCGTTCGCTGGCCGAACGCCTGCGGACCGGGCTACGGCAGAGCGCGGCGTTCCTGGTGGTGGGCGTGGTCGGCTTCCTGGTGGACGCGGGAACCTACAACCTGCTGGTGTTCAATATGGGCGCCTGGGGCGGCGAGGGTCTCATGTACCACTTCCCGTTGCCCGCCAAGATCATCGCGATCGGCGTGGCCACGGTGGTCACCTACTTCGGTAACAAGTGGTGGACGTTCTCGCACAAGCAGTCCGGCAGCCCGGTTCGCGAGTACCTGAGCTACGCGGCGATCAATGTGATCGCGAGCGGCCTGCAATTGGGTTGCCTGGGTTTCTCCAGGTACATCCTGGATCTGTCCACTCCGCTGGCGGACAATATCTCCGGAACGCTGGTGGGTCAGATCGTCGCCGTCGTGTTCCGGTATTGGGCCTATGACAAGTTCGTGTTTACCGGAGAACCCGATCGGGAAACGACCAACCGGGCGACCGGCGTGGCTGATTGATATCCTCGGGCCCGCCGCGAACCGTATTCAGGGACATGTCTGTCCCGCCGGCACAATAAGGATTTCGAGGACTTCATGGACCAGTCGGCTATGCAGGCCGTTACCGAGACGAACGATCACGCTGCGGTCGCGCCGGAGTCGCTGCGCGCCGAACACCACCCGGCGCCGCGGCGGCTGGTGCTGGCCCGGGGTATCTTCACCGGCCCCTCGGCGAAGATCAGCGACGAGCTCTACGCGGTGGTCAAGGGTCGCGCCATCCGCGACCGGATGAGTCTGCGCCTGGAAAAGGGCACGACCGCGCACACCAACACCTACTTCGGCCGATTCGCCGCCAGCTACTGGCAGCGCTGGACTGTGGTCACCGAAGTGCAGGCCACGATGATCCTGCAGGTCGGCAAACACGCCCGGGTGCGGATCGTGGCCTCCGATATCGCCGGGCACCGCCGGATCGTCGGCACCGCCGAGGTCACGGCCAGTGGCCCGCTGACCCTGACCGCGCCACTGGACCAGTTCGTCGACGGCGGGGCTCTGTGGCTGGAGTTCGAGGCGGTCGGCGGAGAGCTGGAGATCTCCGATCTCACCTGGACCGCGACCGCCCCCGAGACCGTGCGCCCGGTGGCCATCGCCATCTGCACGTTCAACCGCGCGCAGGACTGCGCCGAGACCATTGCCGCGCTGGCCTCCGATCCGACTGTTCTCGGTTCGCTCGACGCGGTGTACGTGGTGGACCAGGGCACCGATCTCGTGGAGAACCGGCCGCTCTACCAGGCCACGCGGTCGATGTTCGGGGAGAAACTGCGCTATATCCGGCAGCCGAATCTGGGCGGTGCGGGCGGTTTCACCCGCGGCCTCTACGAGGTGTCCGCGGCCAACGAGCACGCCGACGTCATCCTGATGGACGACGATATCCTCTGCGAGCCCGAGACCGTCCTGCGGATGCAGGCGTTCGCCAACCTGACCGTGGAGCCGACCCTGGTCGGCGCGCAGATGCTGTTCCTGCTC
>JABFXT010000010.1 GCA_013361595.1 Nocardia sp.
ATGGCCGCCGGTCGGCCGATCGCGGACGCCACCGCCCGGCTCGCCACCGGACTAGCCTGGTCGGCAACCGCTGTACATGCGCGTTCGCTACCGTTCCACCAGTACGCACCCAGTCGCTCGGCTCGGAGAGGACAGGCGCTATGAAGGCATTGCAGTATGTGACCGAAGGGGCGGAGCCCGAGGTCCGCGAGATCCCCACCCCCGAACCCGGCCCCGGGGAGGTCCTGCTGCGGGTGACCGCGGCGGGGGTCTGCCATTCCGACGATTTCGTCATGAACAATCCGCCCGAACAGTTCGGCATCGAACTTCCCCTGACCCTCGGGCACGAGGGCGCCGGACAGGTCGTCGCCGTCGGTGACGGGGTGCGCGGGATCGATATCGGCACGAATGTCGTCGTATACGGGCCCTGGGGCTGCGGAAACTGCTGGTTCTGCGCGCAGGGTCTGGAGAACTACTGTTCGCGGGCCGCCGAGCTGGGCATCATGCCGCCCGGGCTCGGCTCGCCGGGTGCCATCGCCGAGTACCTGATCGTCGATTCACCTCGTCATCTGGTACCCATCGGCGACCTCGACCCGGTGGCCACCGTCCCCCTCACCGACGCGGGTCTGACCCCTTATCACGCGATCAAACGGTCGCTGGGCAAACTGCGGCCGGGCTCCTGGGCCGTGGTGATCGGCAGCGGCGGTCTCGGCCATGTCGCCATCCAGCTGCTCCGGCACCTGTCGTCGACCCGCGTCATCGCATTGGACGTCAACGACGAGAAACTCGACTTCGCCCGGTCGGTCGGCGCGCACGAAGCCGTACTCTCCGACGCGAAGGCCGCCGAGAACGTCCGTAAGATAACCGGCCCGGCCGGGGCGAGCCTGGTACTCGATTTCGTCGGTTGCCAGCCGACCATCGATACCGCCATGGCAGTGGCCGGTATCGATTCCGATGTGACCGTCGTCGGGATCGGTGACGGCAGGTCGGCCGCGCGGGTCGGCTTCGGGGTGAGCCCGTACGAGGCCACCGCGACTTCGCCCTACTGGGGCGCCCGCGCCGAACTGATCGAGCTCATCGATCTCGCGCACGACGGGGTCCTCGATATCGCCACCGAACGTTTCAGCCTGGACGAAGCGCCGGAAGCGTACCGCCGACTGGCCGCCGGGACGCTGCGCGGTCGCGCGGTCATCGTCCCGTAGCGCGGCCGAACACAACCGGGCGGACACCCCAGCCCGATATTCGCCGCGGGGTGTCCGCACGATCGGCGGTGGTTCGGCCGATGCCCGCCCCATCGCGGCCCGGCCGGTAGGTTCGACTGCTGTGAGTGTGCATGCGGCCGGGATCGAAATGGTCGATATCCCGCCGGGCCGGGTGACGCTGTCCGATCGGCGGACACAACGCAGCTGGGCGGTGGAGATCGGCCCGTACCGGCTGGCGGTCGCTCCGGTCACCCAGGCGCAGTACGCAGCGGTCTCGGACCGCCGGGCGGAGGCGCCGCGGGGCGACCGGCTGCCCGCCGACAGCGTCTCCTGGTACGAGGCGGTTCGTTTCTGCAACGCGCTGTCCGAACAAAGCGGTCTGACCCCGGCGTACCGCGTCGGCACCGGCGACACCGTCGACCGGGTCGCGGCGGCCGACGGATATCGACTCCCGACCGAGGCCGAGTGGGAGTACGCGTGCCGCGCGGGCACGACCGGCCCGCGCTACGGGCACCTCGACGATATCGCCTGGTACCGGGAGAATTCCGACGGCCGGCTACCCGAGGTCGGCACCAAGCGGCCCAATGCGTGGGGGCTCGGCGATATGCTCGGCACGGTCTGGGAATGGTGCTGGGACCTCTACGATCCGGACGTCTACGGCTGCTACCGGGTCCTGCGCGGCGGTGGCTGGTTCGACGAACACTGGAGCTGCCGCGCCTCGGTCCGTCGCCGCAGTCACCCGACCGTGCGGCTCGACGATATCGGCTTCCGGATCGCGCGGTCGGTACCACGATGACCACCCGAGCGGCCGGTCCCGCCCGGCTCGATGCGCCGCCGTGGTGTGGCCTCTCCCATCCAGCGGGAGCGGTGTAGGTCACGGCCCGGTGACCGGGAAGATCGAGCGCGCCGGAAATCCGGCGGATCTAGCGTCGCCGGCATGGATACGGTATGCGCCGGTGGCGCGCGATGAAGCGCCTGCAGGGCCGGGTAGCGGTGGTGACCGGGGCGGCCGGCGGGATGGGCCGCGCCCATTGCCGCCGGCTCGCCGAGGAGGGCGCCGATATCGTCGCGCTCGACCTCGAAGTGAACGCGGCCGATCTGGTCGCCGTCGCCACGGAAGTGGAAGGTCTCGGTCGCCGGTGTGTCACCGGCTTCGCCGATGTGCGCGATCCGCTGGCGGTCGAGGAGGCCGTGAACTCGGGCGTGGTACAGCTCGGCCGCCTCGATGTGGTGGTCGCGAATGCCGGGGTGTACGCGGACCTGGCTCCCACCTGGGATCTTTCCGATGAATCCTGGCAGCGTGCGCTCGATATCAATCTGACCGGGGTCTGGCATACCGTCCGGGCAGCCGGGACACATCTGGGTTCGGGCGCTTCGATCGTGATCGTCGGCTCCACGAACGGTGTGAAGGGCGGCGCCTCGGCCGCGCACTATTCGGCGAGCAAACACGCGGTGGTCGGCCTGGCCCGCACACTGGCCAACGAACTCGGCCCGCAGGGGATCCGGGTGAACACGGTGCATCCGGGTTCGGTGGCGACACCGATGATCCTGAACGACGACGTGTACGCGAAATTACTTCCCGGCCGATCGAATCCGACTCGCGAGGATGCCGCACAGGTTCTCGCGCAGCGCACGATCCTCCCGGTCCCGTGGGTGGAACCGGTCGATATCAGCAACGCGGTGTTGTTTCTCGCGTCCGACGAGTCCCGGTACGTCACCGGAATCCAGCTCGTCGTGGACGCCGGACTTACTCAGAAGGTGTGAGATGGGACGGGTTTCGGGCAAGGTAGCGCTGATCACCGGCGCGGCACGGGGAATCGGCCGGGCACAGGCGGTCCGGCTGGCCGAGGAGGGCGCCGATATCGTCGCCCTGGATATCTGCGGACCGGTGGAGACGGTGATCATCCCGCCCGCCACCGAGGACGATCTGGCGCAGACGGTGCGCGCCGTCGAGAAGACCGGAGCGCGAATCGTCGCCGCCACGGTCGACGTCCGCGACGGCGCAGCCCTCCGGGCGGCCACCGACGCGGCGGTGAACGAATTCGGCGCCCTCGATATCGTCTGCGCCACCGCCGGGATAACCTCCAGCGCCCCCGGCCTGCAACTGACCGAAGAGCAGTGGCGCACCATGCTGGACGTCAACCTGACCGGTGTCTGGCAGACCTGCAAGGCCACCGCCCCACATCTCATCGCCCGCGGCGGCGGATCGATGATCCTGACCAGCTCGATCGCGGGCCTGGTCGGCCTGGTCGGGGTGGCGCACTACACGGCCGCCAAACACGGCGTGGTCGGACTGATGCGCTCGCTGGCACAAGAGCTGGCACCGCACGGGGTCCGGGTGAACTCGGTACACCCCACCAATGTGGACACTCCGATGATCCAGAACGATATGGTCCGCCGCTCGTTCCGGCCCGACCGCGAAAACCCCACGCGCGAGGAATTCGCCGAGGCCGCGACCACCATGAACATGCTGCCCATTCCCTGGGTGGAGCCGGTGGATATCGCCAACGCGTCCTTGTTCCTGGCCTCCGAGGAAGCTCGCTACATCACTGCGGTAACCCTTCCGGTCGACGCCGGCAGCACCCAGCGATAGGAGTCTTCTCCGACGGTGGTGTTCGACCGAAGGGGCCGTTCGGTCGAACACCACCACCGATATCCGAGCAGTCTCGGCCGCACCGGCCGTCCGCGCCGGACGACGACATCGGAACCAGAAGCCATTGTCATACCTTCTGTTTCAAAGCGTCCCCTACTATTTCGAATGCACTTATATAGCTGTGCAATCGGCGTTGTTCGATGCGATCGATACGGGCGTGCAGTTGGTACGGCGTGCCGTCGATGAACATGACCTCCTCTTCGTCCGGATCGGCCGACCACTCTTTCACGGACTTACCGGTAAACGACGCCATGGCTATGTGCACATTGCCTCTTTTGAGTGCATATGGCCTGGTGGAAGTACTCATGAAGCCCAATTCGGTGATCACTGCGCCCTCGCGGTACCCGAGCAGCATTTCTTCCGGAAGATCGATATGCCGATACACGGTGCCCGGGCGATCCGGTAGCTTTCGAAGGGCAGACCGGAGGTCGGCGATATCGTGCTGGAAATCGATACCCCGGCCTTCACGAAGAGCTGTATTGATCTCTGGGGAGCCGGTTCCGGTGTAGGTCTCGAGCGCCATGATCTCCCGTCGGGTCAGCTCCTGTCCCGGCAGTATCAGTCCCCCACCGGATCCGACCGGACGCGCAGACGTACCCGTTGCCGCGGGGTCGAATCCGAGGTCGCCTCGGTCACCCGCGGCGGCCACCGTGTTCGCTCCCCCGGCGCTCTCCCGGCCCATGGTCCGCAGCCTCGTAGACGCGCTGGCGGACAAGGCGTCCAGTGTCTGCTGGAGCTGCCCGGTCAGGTATTTCATGAGGTCATCCGGCAACCCGGAGGGCCCGGTCGACCGGATAGACGATGCCGCCAATGTATGCGCCCGGTGCTCGGATCAGGCCGGGGCGGCCGAGTTGGCGAACCGAGTCCGCGCCGCAGCGGCGCGGACCGGTCGCATGTCGATAATGCCGCCGGGGACATCACCGACGGGCAGCTTCGAAACCTCGTCGAGCATCACGCTCTCTATCATGAGCCATCAGATCCGCTGACAGGTTCGGTAACCGGTCCGATTCACTCGAGCCGCTCAGGCCTTACGAGTCAGGAAGGCCATGACCGCCGATTCGAATGCGGCCTTCTGCTCGATCATCGCCCAGTGGCCGCAATCCGGGAACACGTGCAGTTCGGCGCGCGGAATCGTGCGCATCGGGATCAGTGCCATATCCAGCGGGCTCACCCGGTCGTCCCGACCCCAGGTGACCAGAGTCGGCGCCTCGACCTTGTGCAGCATCGCCCACGGGGGCGGGGTATCGGCGGCCTCCATGGCACGGACCATCCCGGTGAACGCGGCCTTGCTGTACATGCGGCGGGCGCTGTCGAGGGTGGCCGGATCGGTGGCCTGGGCCCAGCGTTCCTCGATCATCTCCTCGGTCACCAGCGCCGGGTCGTAGACCATCGAATGCAGCCAGGCGATGAGCCGTTCCCGGGTGGGGTTCTCGGTGAAATCCTGGAGCAGCCGGATCCCCTCCCCGGGGCCCGGGCTGAAGATGTTCTTACCGATCCCGCCGATGGTGACGATCTAGCCGACCTGGTCGGGGTGCGCGAGCGCGGAGTTCAGGGCGACCCCGCCGCCCATCGAATTGCCGACGATATCGACCCGGTCCAGACCGAGCGCGTCGACGAACCGGACCACCGAGTCGAGGGCGGTGATCATCGGGTGGCCGCCGAAATCGTCGCTGACGCCGAATCCGGGGAACTCCAGGATCAGGGTGCGGAACCGTTCGGCGAAGAAGTCGAGGTTGCCGCGGAAATTGCGCCATCCGGTGACTCCCGGCCCGGAACCGTGCAACAGCAGCAGCGGCGTTCCTTCACCTGCTTCGTAGTACCGCAGCACTCCCGCGTCGGTGCGGACTTCGCGCAGTTCGTGTGCGGCGCTGGACTCCGATGTCATCGTCGACCTCCATATCGGCATAGTTCGGTGGATCACGCTGCCACTTCCGGGCCGACCGCTCACCGGGTGTTCCCGGTGAGCGGTCGGTGCGCGGGTCCCGACGGCGCGAACTCGACATCTACTACGGCGGGATCTCCGAGATGGCGTCTCACCGCCGAGACCGAATGTCCTCGCTCATACGCAACTGCGGCGCGGCACCGAGATCGTCCACGGAGGTTCGGACGGGATGGCGCTTGTTACAGGTTGCCACCTTGGTCTTGGGATCCGGTCTGCAGCAGTTGCAGCACCTGCGCCAGCTGGTTCGCAGACCCGGTGGCGCCTCCGGTCCCCGGGTCGGTATCGGTAACCGGTGCCGCCGGGGTCAACTGCACCGGCGCCGCGGAGGCAGTCCCGGCCGCGACACCGAGACCGGCCGCGGCGATGGAAACGGCGGCGACGGCGGTGCTGAATCTGGATCTCACAGTGTTCCTATCATCGGTGTCCCACGTCGGGACAGATCGTTGCGCCCGCGCTTGCTCGGCGGACGGAATTGCGTTACAGCGTGTTTCAGAATATGTCGATCGCCGCGTCATCGGTTGCCCCCAATTCCTCGGTCGCGCCGTTCCTCCCGTGCGAGGGCGTGTCAACGGCCGCGTCCGTAAGGGCGGGGCACCTGCTCATGGGTCAGCCGAGGCGGCCGGGGACCGGTTCGCGGCGGAGCCCGTCGGTGGACAGCTCACCCTCGGCGACAGCGCGTTCGATCGAATCACGCAGCGCCGGACAGGTCGGGATCCAGTTGCTGTGCTCGCCCAGGGCCGCCCGGCGGGCGAATTCGGGGCAGGCGGATTCGGCGTCGTCGAGCCATTGCACACTGGTGTGGCTGGGACTGAACTTCTCGACCAGCACTCGGTTTCCGCAGTTGGCGCACTGTACGGGCTGCACGGGTCACTCCTTCGTCGCGGCGTGGCGGGCGGCGATATAGCCGAACACCATCGCGGGTCCGATGGTGGCGCCGGCGCCCGCGTAGTCGTTGCCCATCACCGCGGCGGAGGTGTTGCCGGCGGCGTACAGGCCGGCTATCACGGACCCGTCCGGGCGCAGCACCTGGGCATTTTCGTTGTACACCAGGCCACCCTTGGTGCCCAGGTCACCGATGCGGATCCGCAGGGCGTAGAACGGGCCGTGGTCGAGGAAGTCGAGGGTGGGGTGCGGCAGGGTCGGATCGCCGTAGTAGTTGTCGTAGGCGCTTTCACCACGGGCGAACTCGGCGTCGCGACCAGCCGGTACGGATTCGTTGTACCGGCGCAGGGTCGCTTCGAGCGCGTCGGCCGGTACGCCGATCGCCGCGGCGAGTTCGCCGACGGTGGCCGCGCTGCGGATCAGTCCCGCGGCGAGCCAGTCGGCGGGGAATTTCTGGCCGGGCAGAATTCCACCGATCGGATAGCGGCTCTTGGCCTTTCCGTCGAACAGCAGCCAGGCCGGGTCGTGACCACCGGCCAGCTGCGCGTGCACGAACGTCACATAGGGCGCTGCCTCGTTGGTGAACCGGGCACCCGAGCCGTCGACGATGATCGAGCGCGGGATCGACCGTTCCGAGACCAGGACCTGGTTGATTCCGTCGGGTCGCTGGAACGACGGCATCCACCACGCGTCGTCCATCAGATCCACCGCGGCACCGGCCTGTTCACCTGCGACGATACCGTCACCGGTGTTGTCGGTGGAGGCCGCGCTGAAGTTGTCGCGGCCGCCGAGCGGCAGATGCTGTTTACGCATGGCCTGGTTGTATTCGAAGCCGCCGGTCGCCAGCAGGACACCGTCGCGGGCCCGGATCCGGAATTCGCGACCGCCGCGCTCGGCGACCACACCCAGTACCGCCCCCGATTCGTCGGTGACCAGCGAACGCATCGGGGTGTTCAGCCACAGCGGCACCCCCGCGTCGCGCAGCGCCAGTCGCAGCCGGGCGATCAGAGCGCGACCGAGCGTATCCATATGCCGCCGCAGCACAACGGCTTTCACTGCCCGCAACCCGGTGAGCAGGGCCGTCCAGCGGGCCTTCCACGAGCGGGTCACCATATTCAGCTGGACGAAATCCTTCGAGGTGATGAACAGCCCCGGCGGCGTCGCGAGCGCCGCGGGACGCAGGAACTCCTCGTCGGCACCGAGTTTCCGCAGATCCACCGGCAGCGGTTCGATCGAACGGCCCGCCGGGCGGCCGCCGGGCGCTTCGGGATGGTAGTCGGAATAGCCGGTGCACCACTGGAACCGCAGATGTGGACCGGTGCGTTCCAGGAAGTCCAGCATGGCCGGGCCCTCGTCGATGAACGCGTCGAGATTGGCCGAAGGCACCCGGTCGCCGACCACCGCGTCCAGGTAGGCGCGGACATCGGCCCGGGAGTCGCCCAACCCTTCGCGCAGCAGTACCGGGTTGTTCGGTACCCATACTCCACCACCGGACAGGGCCGTACTGCCGCCGTAGTAGCCGGCCTTCTCGATGACCAGGGTGTCCGAACCCCGGTCGGCGGCGGCCAGCGCGCCGGTGAGGCCACCGGCGCCGCTGCCCACGACCAGGAATCCCACCTCGTGATCCCAGTGCTGTTCGGTTGGGGACACGGATATCTCTTTTCTCGCGGAGCTGCAGACCTCAGCCGAAGCTGATGTCCTCGGAGGACCAGAACGCGCGCATGCTGGTGATCCGCGCGTCCTCGTCGAAGGTCATGACGTCGATGGGTTCGACGGTGATGGTCCGGTCACCGGTTTCGGTGACCACCCGGAAGCCGAAGGCCGCGCTGTCGCCGCTGACCCGCAGGCTGAGCAGTTCGGTACTGCGGCGCGCGGATTCGAGGCTTCCGTAGAACTTCTCGATGGCCGCGCGGCCGGTGTGCGACGGACTGCCCACCGGGTCTTCCAGGGTGGCGTTCTCGTCGTAGAGGGCGGCGATATCGGCCGCCGTGCCGGTGGCGACGGCGTCGAGGTAGCGGCGGACGGCCGCGCGGATACGGTCGGGTTCGGGCATAGGGTGTTCCTGTTCAGGTCGGGGGCACACGGTTCGGGCCCCCATGGATGGGTGCGTCGCGGTGATCGGCGTCAACGGCCGAGGATGTCGAGTACGGCGAGATGACCGAACAGCATCGAAGCGCCGATCGGATTGCCGCCGCCGGGATACACGGTGCCGCTGACCGCGGCCATGGTGTTGCCCGCGGCGTAGAGACCGGGAATCGGCGCGCCGTCGCGGCCGAGCACGCGGGCCGCGGTATCGGTCCGCAACCCGCCCTTGGTACCGAGATCGGACAGGCCGAAGGCGGCAGCGTGGAAGGGCCCGCGCTCGATCGGCACCAACGGCGGTTCCCCTTCGGAGAACGCGCGGTCGTAGGCCTCGTCGCCGCGGCCGAAATCGGTATCGGCGCCGGCGGCGACCATCGCGTTGTACCGCCGCACCGTCTCGACCAGGTTCGCGGGCGGTACGCCGATGACCGCGGCCAGTTCCTCCAGCGTGTCGGCGGTATGCCAGAGCCCGGCGGCCTCGTACTTCTCGGTTTCGACCATCGAGACGTTGGTGGCCTGTACCGGGGGGCGCACGCCGTCCCGATCGTCGTAGATCATCCAGTACGGCAGGGTCAGGGTGCCGTCGCGCAGCCGGTCGAGCGCCGCCCGGCCGAGCCGGTCGTAGGGCGCGGATTCGTTGACGAAGCGTTTACCGTCCTGGTCGACGAAGATCCCGCCGGTGAACCAGAGCGCGAAGGCCGACCGGCCGTCCGGATGGGTGAGCCCGGGCGACCACCACGCCTGGTCCATCAGATCGGTATCGGCCCCGGCGGCGATACCCGCCCGATGCGCCTTACCCAGGTTTCCGGGCGGACCCATCGTGTCGCGGGCGGCACCGGGGACGCCGTAGTGGCTGCGCATCTCGTCGTTGCCTTCGAACCCGCCGGCCGCGAGCACCACACCGCGCCGGGCCCGGATCGCGACGGTGCCCTCGGGTCGTTCGATCCGCGCGCCGATCACCGCCCCGGCCTCGACGATCAACTCCACCAGCGCGGCGTTCCGGTACAGACGGACCTCCGGGTAGGTCGACAGTGCCCGCAGGAAGCGGCCGATCAGTGCCTGTCCGCCGATCAGGAGCTCCGGTGGTTCGGCGCCGAGCCGGTCGGTGTCCAGCGGACCGCGCAAGTGTTCACGGAGGTCACCGAGTTCGGCGGCCGGTAACGGGACGGGGACGATATGGCGCTGCCCGTCCAGCCGTGCTTTCGGGGCCGCGCCGAAATAGTCCGGCCAGGGGTACATCTGGAATTCGAAATGCGCGTCGCTCTCCAGGTATTCGACGAGATCGCGGCCGCGGCGCACATAGGTTTCCTGGAGTTCGGGCGGCGTCCGGTCCCCCACCACCGCGCGGTAATAGATGAGCGCGTCGTCGAGGGTGTCGTCGGTACCGGCGCGCTCGAGCACCGGGTTACACGGGAACCAGACCCCGCCGCCGCCCGAGTACGCGGTGGTACCACCGAATTTGTCGGTCGCCTCCACCACGGCCACCGACAGACCCTCCCGTGCCGCGGTGTAGGCGCCGGCGAGCCCGCCACCCGAACCCGCCACCAGCACATCCACTTCGTCGTCGAAGTCCACCACTGCTCCACCGCCTCCTCGCGCTGACCTGCCGAGGCCGACGGTAGGGCCGGTATCCGGCGCGCGCGAACGCTTCTCCCGGTCACCGGGAGAACCCGCGAATCAGCTGAATGTGCCGGTCAGCGGGAGAAGGGCGTCCCGCGCGGGCGAGCTCTCCCTACCGTCGCAGCAGAACACCGGACACCCGAGCAGCTGGAGGCACTGTGAAC
>JABFXT010000780.1 GCA_013361595.1 Nocardia sp.
GGGGCAGCCGGAACCGGCGCGGCGGTCGGGGTCTACGAGGCCGCGGGTGCCGGACGCGGCGCCACGGGACGGGCCGGCTCGGCCGGAACCGGGTAGGTCTCGGCCGGGGACCGATAGCTCTCCGCCGGGGGCCGGTAGGTTTCGGTGGGTGCGCTCGCCGCGGTGGTTCCGGCGGGCAGCGCGGTTCCACCCGGGCGAGACGAGCCGGGCGACAGCGGAGTCGCCGTGGCGGGCAACGGAGTCGTACCGCCGGCCGCGACCGCGCGCTGCTCGTAGTAGTCGTCCATCGCTGCGGGCCGCACAGGTTCACGCCGCGGCTCGGCCACCGGTTCGGGCACGGCCACCGGTTCGGGCTCGACCGGCAGGATCGAGGCGAGACCACGCAGCGCCCGGCCGAAATCGGGATCGATGAGGTCGGTGGCCGGATCGTCGAGCGGGGAAACGCTGCCGCCGTGCGCGTCCGGTTGATAGCGCCAGTGCGCGGCGATCTCCGAACGGCCGTTCTGCCACTGCAACTGCGCGACCCAGAAGCCCTTCTCGTCCTTCCAGGCGTCCCATTCGGCGTGATCGAGGGTGTGACCGCGAGCAGTGAAAGCCGCCGTCACCACGTCGATCAGGATCTCCACCGCCGGGCCGTCGGGCCGGATCGGATGGGCCTTCTGCGCGAGTTCGGCGGCACGAGCCCGTTCGAGCAGTACCGGATAGGCGAACCGCTCCACCCGGCTCACCGGCATGCCGGATTCCTGTGTCACCTGTTCCACGGACGCACCGGCCCGGATTCGAGCCTGGATATCGCGAGGACGCATAGTAGCTTCCATTTCGATCTCGATCTGGCCGAATCGGGCAAGGTCGCCGCGGGCAGCGGCACGAAGTTTGTCGTCGGCGGGAAGCCGGAATTTCTGACCACTTTCGGTGTCGACGCACACGATATGGGCGGAGTCGGGCGTCACCCCGATCACTCGAAGTTCACGCACCGTAACCTCCTTATCGCGTCGCTCGCGATACCGCCCACGTTCTGGAACAGTAGTGCACTTCTGGGATTCGTGTGGCAAGACACGCGGCATCGAAATGTACCCTGCGGGCGCGATCTACCGCTAATCTGCTCTATTCCCTTGTGTATCAAGTCGATTCCCGGAGACAGCGACGGGCCCGTCGCGCGACACGCGCGACGGGCCCGAACTCGCAGGTGATCTCGACTCAGCCGAGGTTCGCGACCACCCAATCGATGCAGCGGGTCAGCTGGGAGACGTCCTCGGGATCAATCGCGGGGAACATCCCGACGCGCAACTGGTTGCGGCCCAGTTTGCGGTAGGGCTCGGTATCGACGATGCCGTTGGCCCGCAGCGTCTTGGCCACCGCGGCGGCATCCACCGAATCCGCGAAGTCGATGGTGCCGACCACCTGGGACCGGTGCGCCGGGTCGGTGACGAACGGGGTGGCGAATTCACTGGCCTCGGCCCACGAGTACAGCCGCGAAGAGGAATCCAGAGTCCGTTTGACCGCCCAATCCAGGCCGCCGTTGCGATTCAGCCAATCGATCTGATCGGCGAACAGCAGCAGGGTCGCGAGAGCCGGGGTGTTGTAGGTCTGATCTTTGACACTGTTTTCGACGGCGATCGGCAGCGACAGGAAATCCGGGGTCCAGCGACCGGATTCCTTGATCTCTTCCACCCGGGCCAAGGCGGCCGGGCTCATCAGCGCGATCCACAGACCACCGTCGGCGGCGAAACACTTCTGCGGAGCGAAGTAATAGACATCGGCATCGGTGATGTTCACCGGCAGCCCGCCCGCACCCGAGGTCGCATCGATCGCGATGAGCGCGTTCTCCGAACCCGCCGGCCGCTGGACCGGAACGGAAACACCGGTGGAGGTCTCGTTGTGGGCCCACCCGATGAGATCGGCGGCCGGGTCGGCGACGGGCTCCGGGGCGCTGCCCGGGTCGGCGGAGACGACGATCGGATCGCCGATGAACGGGTTCTTCTTGGTGACACTGGCGAACTTCGAACTGAACTCGCCATAGGTGAGGTGCAGGGAACGCTCACGGACCAGGCCGAACGCCGCGGCGTCCCAGAACGCGGTGGTGCCACCGTTGCCGAGCACGACCTCGTAGCCCTCGGGGAGGGCGAACAGGTCCCGTAACCCGGACCGCACCCGGGCCACCACGTCCTTGACCGGTTTCTGCCGGTGGCTGGTGCCGAATACCGAGGCACCCACCTCCACCAGGGACTGCAGCTGCTCCGGGCGAACCTTGGACGGACCGCAGCCGAAACGACCGTCGGCGGGCTTGAGGTCTTCAGGGATGGTCGGGAACGCACTGGTCATGGCGAACAGCGTAGCCGCGCCGTTGCTGTGCCGCGTACCACACTCCGGCTAACGTGAACCGGTATGAGCATGCGGTCGTCCAGGGGGGCTGCCGGGGGTCGATCCGGTGCCGCCCGTGCCCGGGGCCGGAACGAACTTCCGGGTTCGCCCGGCCCGCTCTCCCGATTGCGTGACCTGCTCCCGCGCCGTTTCCGCCGACGCGGGGAAGCGCCCACCGGATCAGATCGCCGCGACCTGCTGAGCACCGGAACCGCCGGCTCGGCGACCGTTCTGGCAGCCCGGACCCGCCGGACCGAACCCGGCTACACCTTCCGGGTCCGCGTCCGCCTGCCCGGGCTGCCGCCGTACGAAGCGCAGGTCCGGCAGCGGGTGTCCGGTGCCGAACTGGACCGGATGCGGCCGGGCGACCTGGTGTGCTGCCGGGTCGACCCGCAGGACCGCGACCGCATGGTGCTGTATCTCCCCGGCGATACCGACCCGCGTCGCGCCGGTCTGGTCAAAATCCTCACCGAGGGCCGTCGCGCCGAGGCCACGGTCCTGGCGGTGACCCCCGTCGACGCCGACTACTGCGGCTGCGACGACCCGGTACTGCGCCTGGACCTCGAACTACGCGCCTGGGACGAACCCGAACCGTGGCGGGTCCGGGTGGTTCAGTCGGTCCCGTTGGCCGCTATCGGTCTATTGGACCTGGGCGCCAAACTCCAGGCGGCCTTCTTCGCGGTGGACACCGGAGAATCGGTCGCCGTCGACTGGGAAGCCGACCCCGAGCGAACCTGATGGCGGGGGTGGGGGTCGCGGGT
>JABFXT010000796.1 GCA_013361595.1 Nocardia sp.
GAGGGCGCGTGCGATCAGGACCCGCTTGCGTTCACCCTCCGACAGGGTCCCGTAGGTGCGGTCCAGAAGGTGTTCGGCGCCCAGGCTTTCCAGCATGTCGATCGCACGATCGGTATCGACATCGTCGTACTTCTCCCGCCAGCGCCCGAGTACCGCGTATCCGGCGGAGACCACCAGATCGGCGACCCGCTCGTCCGGCGGGATACGCGCCGCCAGCGCCGCCGAGGACAGCCCGATCCGGGGCCGCAGTTCGCTGACGGCCGTTTTACCGAGCCGTTCACCGAGAACGTAGGCGGTGCCGTAGGACGGGTGCGTCTCGGCCGCCGCGATCTGCAACAGCGAGGTCTTCCCGGCACCGTTGGGGCCCAGCACGACCCAACGTTCGTCGAGCTCGACCTGCCAGGTCACCGGGCCCACGAGGTTGTGCCCGTTGCGGCGGATGGAGACGTTGGTGAAGTCGATGAGCAGATCTGGATCGGGGTGCGCCACGGGCTCCATCTTGTCTCGAGGCGAACACGATCGCGGCACCGGGCACCCGTGCCCTTGCGGAGTGCCGGGCCGGGACCGCGTCCCCTACCTCGGATCGGACTGTTCGGTCACCACTGGTCCGGCCGCGCGGGCCGGGTGGCGATCACGGTGGTGGAACCGGGTGCGACCTCGGTGAATCCGGCGTCACGGACCGCGGTCGCCGCACTCCGGGTGACGGCGGCACGCAGCATCTGCCACTGATCCGGCCCCGCCTCGCGCACCGCGCAGGCGAAACCGCGCTGCGCCCAGGTGCGGGCCTGTTCCACCGGCAGCGCACCGGCGAACAACATGCTGGCATGCCCGACCTGCGCCGCGGCCTTACCGACGGTCATACCGAGTTCAGCGTTCACCCAGAACACCGGGACATCGAGTGGCACCGGGCCGGGATCGTCGGATTCGAGGTCGGTACCACCGATCTGCAGCCGCCGGATCCGGGCATCGACCGACCCCACGGGCCCCGGCACCAGAGCTCGCACCAGCGCGCCGCCACTTTCGACGGTCACACCGGCGACCTCGTTCGCGGCCGCCCACTGCGCCCCGCGCGCCCGCCGGGCGACCTTCCGGATCCGCGACCGCTTCCACGCCTGATACCGCTGCTCCCATTCACCGTCGAAACCGACGCGCGGATCCAGGCAGAGCGCGACCGCGGCGGCCGCCGCCGCGGCGAGCACATCGCTGCGCGCGGGTGGGTCGGTCTTGGGCAGATGCAGCACCATCTGCATCGCCTGCACCTCGGCGGGATCCTCGGGGTCGCCCAGACCCCCGTAACCCGCGGCGAGTTCGGCGTGGCGCTCGGAAAATCCCGGCTCCGTGAAGAACTCGGGATCCATCCCGTCGTCCAGGTCCGGATCCGCATCAATGTCGTGACCGTTGGCAGCCACGTCCGTCACGCCGCTATCCGGCATTTCACCAACCCTCCCAGCACCCGAGCAACACCGGACGACAGCCTACCCACGAACCCGCACCACGAACCCCGCGGTGCCACACTCGAACCCGTCACCGCCTACCGAGTCCGGCGCAACCCGCCCGGATCGCCGGCAGCGGCCGGGATCGACACGGTTCACCCGAGCGGAACTCGACGCAGCAGGCCGTCTTCGGCGTCGGCGGCCTCCACCTCGTCCCGGGTCACGCCCAGGATGAACAGCACGGCATCCAGGTAGGGGTGCGAGAGCGCGGTATCGGCCACCTCACGTAGCGCCGGTTTGGCATTGAAGGCCACACCCAACCCGGCCGCGTTCAACATATCGATATCGTTCGCTCCGTCGCCCACCGCGACCGTCTGTTCCATCGGCACCCCGGACTCCGCCGCGAACGCCCGCAGCGCCGTCGCCTTGTAGGCGCGGTCCACGACCTGCCCGACCACCCGGCCGGTGAGTTTCCCGTCGACCACTTCCAGAACATTGGCCTGCACGAAATCGAGATCCAGTTCGCGCGCGAGCGGGTCGATCACCTGCCGGAACCCGCCGGACACCACCCCGCACCGGAAGCCCAGCCGCTTGAGCGTACGGATGGTCGTCCGGGCACCGGGGGTGAGCGCGATGGTCGACGCCACCTCGGCGATCACCGATTCGTCCAGCCCCGCCAGGGTCGCGACCCGCTGCCGCAGCGATTCCCCGAAATCGATCTCCCCGCGCATCGCCGCCTCGGTGACCTGCCGGACCTGTTCCTCGACCCCGGCGTGGGCGGCCAGCATCTCGATCACCTCACCCTGGATAAGGGTGGAATCCACATCGAAAACGATCAGTCGTTTGGCCCGGCGGGCCAGCCCGGCCCGCTCGACCGCGATATCGACACGTTCGACGACCGCCACATCGGCCAGCGCGGTCCGCAACCGTGCATCGGTATCCCCGTCGTGGGCGGGAGCCGACACCATCAATTCCAGACCCGCCACCGGGTAATCGGCGATACCGCGGATCGTATCGATATTCGCTCCGAGCCCCGCCAGTTCCCGGGACACGGCACTGAACGCCCGAGCCGTCACCGGCGACCCGAGCACCACCACGGCATGTGTGGACACCGGAGCCCGCGCGACCTCCGGATCGATATCGATGTCCACCTGCATACCGACGGTGTTCATCGCCTCCTCGAGCTCGTCCTGCAGCGACTCGGGATCGGCCGGACAGCTGATCAGCACACCCAGCGTGAGCCGGCCACGGATCACCACCTGCTCGATATCGAGCAGACTCACCCGGTGCCGCGACATGGCCGTCAGCAGAACCGACGTCACACCAGGACGGTCCGGCCCGGTAACGGTGACCAGCACGGTGGTCTCGGCCACGAAAACACCCCAATCTTCGGCGCCACCTCCGGCGGCGCGTGTCGGGGCCCTCGTGACCCCGGCTGTGTTCATTTGCGCCGCCTCCGGCGTCGCTGTCGGGGCCCTCGTGACCCCGGTTCTTCACCCGGCGCTCAGTCGCTGCGCTCCTTCGCTCTGTCGCTCCAGAACCGGGGCGGGCCCCGACCACAGATGCCGACCATCAGGAAGAAGCGCCACACCGCGCACAGCTACAGAACCCGCGGGTCCTGCCCACAACAATGTAAGTACACGACCCGCCCAGCCCGCAGAC
>JABFXT010000057.1 GCA_013361595.1 Nocardia sp.
CCGACGAAGACGCCGGATACGACAACCAGTTCTGAGCCGTCCGGACCGGTGGGTCAGCGCAACCGCACCGGATCGCTCAAATCGGCCGCGGAATAGGTGTCGCACGCCGACACCTCGCCGGTGCGATACCCGGTGAGGAACCATTTCTGCCGCTGTTCGGCGGCGCCGTGTGTCCACGCCTCCGGGTTCACCCGGCCGCGCGCGGCCTCCTGGATCCGGTCGTCGCCGACCGCGGAGGCGGCGGACAGCGCGTCCTGGATATCGATATCGGTCAGTGGTACCAGAAGGGGCGTATCCGAACCGGGTGCCGGGGTCTTGTCGGCATAGTGGGCCCAGACGCCCCCGTAGCAATCCGCCTGGAGTTCGGTGCGCACCGCACCGGATTCCGGGCCCCGGGGGTCCTGCTGGGCCCGGCCGATATCGCCGAGCAGATTCTGGATATGGTGGCCGACCTCGTGAGCCACCACGTACTCCTGCGCCAGCGGCCCGCCGCTCGCGCCGAACCGGTCCACCAGCTCCTGGAAGAACCCGACATCGAAATAGGCGGTTCGATCGGTGGGGCAGTAGAAGGGCCCCACCTCGCTGCTCGCGTAGCCGCAGCCGGTGGAGACACCGCCGGTGAACAAGCGGAGCCCGGGCGCTTCGTAGGCGGTACCGGTCTGTTCGGGCAGCTCCGTCGACCAGACCGAATCCAGGCTCTGCGCGGTGAGCACCACCCGGCAGTCCACATATCTGTTGGCGTCCGCACCGGTGCGGCAGTGCTCGGGCGTCCCCGCTGTTTCGCCCGTGCGCTGTTCCAGATCCTCGGCTCCGGTGAACTGACCGAGTACCGAACCGGGGTCGCCGCCGAGCAGCAGGGCCAATACCAGCACGATCAACCCTCCGGCGCCGCCGCCCAGGGCGAGTTTGCCGCCCCGGCCGGGGCCGCCGCCCGACGAGGCGCGGCCGGGGTCGATCTGTGCACCCTCGTCGAAGGTCATAGCGGATCCCCTCTGTGAACGTGTTCGCCGCAACATGCTCGGGTGCTCGCAATATATCCGTTTACGTCCGCTCGGCGCGGCGCACTACGATGGCAACCGCATCCGGAGGCCGTCCCGGTGTACTCCGACCGTCGAAAGGAATACCGTGCTGCGCACCCACTTGGCCGGTTCATTGCGAAGTGAACAGGCGGGTCAGACCGTTACCCTCTCCGGTTGGGTGGCCCGGCGGCGCGACCACGGTGGCGTGATCTTCATCGATCTGCGCGACGCTTCCGGTGTGGCGCAGGCGGTGTTCCGTGAAGGCCCGGCGGCCGAGCAGTCGCACCGGCTGCGGGCGGAATACTGTGTGCGGATCGTCGGCGTGGTGGAACAGCGGCCCGCGGGCAACGAGAACCCGGAACTGCCGACCGGTGCGATCGAGGTCGACGTCAAGGAACTCGAGGTGCTCAACGAGAGCGCCCCGCTGCCCTTCCAGCTCGACGAGCAGCCCGGTGAGGAAGCCCGGCTCCGGTACCGCTACCTGGACCTGCGGCGCGAGGGCCCCGCGCACGCCATCCGGCTGCGGTCCAAGGTCAACGCCGCGGCGCGCTCGGTGCTCGCCCGGCACGAGTTCGTCGAGGTCGAGACCCCGACCCTGACCCGCTCGACCCCCGAGGGTGCCCGCGACTTCCTGGTACCGGCCCGGTTGCAGCCCGGTAGCTTCTATGCGCTGCCACAGAGCCCGCAGCTGTTCAAACAGCTGCTCATGGTGGGCGGAATCGAGCGGTACTTCCAGATCGCGCGCTGCTACCGCGACGAGGACTTCCGCGCCGACCGCCAGCCCGAGTTCACCCAGCTCGACCTGGAGATGAGCTTCGTTCGCCAAGAGGATGTCATCCTGCTGGCCGAGGACGTTCTGGTGGCGCTGTGGGAGCTCATCGGGTATCGGATTCCGACACCGATCCCGCATATGACCTATGCCGAGGCGATGCGGCGGTTCGGTAGCGACAAACCGGATCTCCGTTTCGGGGTGGAGATCACCGAATGCACCGAGTACTTCGCGAACACACCGTTCCGGGTGTTCCAGGCGCCGTACGTGGGCGCGGTCGTGATGCCGGGCGGCGCGAGCCAGCCGCGGCGCCAGCTCGACGCCTGGCAGGACTGGGCCAAACAGCGAGGTGCCAAGGGCCTGGCCTATGTGCTGGTCGGGGCGGACGGCACGCTCACCGGCCCGGTGGCCAAGAACCTCACCGAGGACGAGCGCGCGGGTCTGGCCGCACATGTCGGCGCCGTGCCGGGTGACTGCGTGTTCTTCGCCGCGGGCCCGGTCAAAGCGCAGCGCGCACTGCTGGGTGCGGCACGTTCGGAGATCGCGCAGCGAGTCGGGCTCATCGACGAGAACGCGTGGTCGTTCGTGTGGATCGTGGACGCCCCGCTGTTCGAACCGGCCGCCGACGCGACCGCCAGCGGCGATGTGGCGCTCGGGCATTCGGCGTGGACGGCCGTGCACCACGCCTTCACCTCGCCGAAACCGGAATCACTGGACACCTTCGACACCGATCCCGGTGCCGCGCTCGCCTACGCCTACGACATCGTCTGCAACGGCAACGAGATCGGCGGCGGCAGTATCCGTATCCATCGCAAGGACGTGCAGGAACGCGTGTTCAAGGTGATGGGCATCAGCGAAGACGAGGCGCAGGAGAAGTTCGGCTTCCTGCTCGACGCGTTCGCCTTCGGTGCGCCGCCGCACGGCGGTATCGCCTTCGGCTGGGACCGGATCGTGGCACTGCTGGCCGGGCTCGACTCCATCCGGGAAGTGATCGCGTTCCCGAAGACCGGTGGCGGTGTCGACCCGCTCACCGACGCGCCGGCGCCGATCACCGCCCAGCAGCGCAAAGAAGCGGGCCTGGATGCGGCACCGCGGCCCGCGGGCAAAACGCCGGAGGGCAACGGCGTGGCAGCCGCTCCGGCGGCGAGTGGCGGCTCCGCCTGACGGACGCGGTCGTTCGCGCGCCGCGCGTGTCCACGACCCGAAGCCGGGGAGTACGTCCGGTCCCGCTCATACCGGCGAGACCGGACCCCCGGTGAGCGTGCGATACGCGTAGGTCACCGCGAGCACCGCCACCGGGCCGGCCACCAGCAGGCCGAACCCGCACGCCAGCAGGCCCAACGCCGTCACCACCAGCACGGTCAGTACCAGGAGCAGTACCCGGACCGGATCACGCAGCACCAGCAGGAAGCTGGATTTGATCGCCTCTACCGGGCTCTGTCCCTGTTCGATCGCGAAATGCAGGGAGAACATACAGCCGATCCCCACCGCGATGCCGGGTAGCAGGCACAGCGCCGACGCGAGGGTGGTGGCGAGAAATGCCAGCAGCGCGGTCAGGAACGCGTTCGCCATACTGCCCAGATAGAAATAGGAGCCGAAACCCGGACGGTAACCGTCGGTTTCGTAGAGGGCCCCGCGGACCATGGCGGCCTGCAACAGCCACAATCCGGTCATCACCGCGGCGAAGACGACGAGCAGTCCGAGCATCGAGTTCGGTTCCACGACCCGGACGACCAGATAGAAGACCAGGTAGATGATCAGGCCGAGCGAAGTGACCGCGACCCACGGGCCGGGATTGCGTTTGAACTTCTCCAAGCCGTAGCTGAGCGCGTGCCCGATATCGAGATTGCCGGGAATGCCGGTGCCGTACGCCTGGTACCCGTAGACCTGCGCGTTCGGGTCCGGCCCCGTGCCGGGCGGGCCGTACACCGGCTGTCCGGGGGACGTGCCGGTTGCCCCGGTGCCGTGCGGCGCGCCGGTCCCGGTCGGGTCGGGGTTCGGCGCGGTCGAGGTCTCCACCACGGTTGGCTGCTGGGCTGCTCCCGGTTTGCCCGCCGGTGGCGGCACGCCGGGCAGCGGGGTGTCGCTGCTCACCGCGGCGCTACCGGATTCGCTCGTCGAGACCGGGCGTCGGGGATCAGGTGCCGGGGGATGTCCCCCTGTGGCGGCCGGATCGCCGGGAGAGGCCGGGGCGGAACGCGGTGTGTCGGTCACGCTGGCATACCTTTCGACGCAGCTGGTTTCCGGTGTGGCGCACAGCAGTTCAGATCGAGAAAACCCGACCCGCACAGCGGTGTCAAGCAGGGCGAGCGCGCGGCGAGCGGCGGGCAGGGGGCGGGTGGGCAACCCAGCGGACACGCCGAACGACACGGAAAGGTTGTTCAACCGCTCGCTAGAAGTGACCGAATGCGAGTAACTTGAGATGCGATGACTGCACTACTGGCCGAACGAGCCACCGAAGTCGTATCCGCAGCACAGCAGTTGCTCACAAAGCGAATGGGTGCTCCGGTGAAGCTGAGCGATCCCACCGAACTCAGCGGTAGCGGACGGACGACCGTGCTACGTGTCCGGGTCGCCGAGAACGCCTTCTCCCTACCTCGCACCCTGATCGTCAAGCAGGTGCGCGGGTCGGTCTCGGACCCGAAGAACGTCACCGTCACCCCGGGCGTCGCCAGTGTCGATTCGGCCTTCCTCCGGGAAGCGGTCTCCTATCAGTTCACCACCGCGCTCAGCCGCGGCGAACGCCCCGGCGCGTATCTGATCGCGCACTCCCTGCCCGACCGGTTGCTGATCCTCAGCGATCTGGGCGAGAACACCAAACTCACCGATGTGCTGCGCTCCGGTGTCGAACCGGCCGCCCGCAACGCCATGATGGCGTTCGCGCAGGCGCTCGGCCGGATGCATGCCGCCACCGTGGGCCGCGAACCCGATTTCGTGGCGCTGCTGCGCCGGGTCGACGTCGTGCACCGGGTCGACGGGATCGCCCAGCAGGCCGAATCCGCCGTCGCGGAGATGCCGGCCCTGCTGCGACGCGAACTGGGAATGGAGGTTCCCGACGAGGTGAGCGAACAGATCGCGCACGGCGCGCGTCTGTTCACCGGTGGCCGGTTCCGCGCCTTCAGCCCCTCGGATCTGTGCCCGGACAATGTGATCCTGAACGAAGAGGGTGCCCGCATCCTCGACTACGAATGGGGCGGATTCCGGGACGCCACCCTCGATATCGCCTACGCGCTGGTCTCCTTCCCCGGATGCCTCTGCGATATCGAACTCTCCCGCGAACGCGCCCTGCAGATGGTGGAGGCCTGGCGTGCCGAAGTGGTCGGTGTCTGGCCGGCGCTCGCCGACGACGCGCTGCTCGCGGACAAGATCCTCGAAGCCCGGCTGATCTGGGTTTGGCTCAGCACCTACTGGTTCCTGCCCGCCGACCACGCGCGTATCGCCTCGGCCCGTGAGCACGGCCTGTCGGTTCCGCGCTCGGACGCGCTGCTCAATCGCTGGGCGGGGCTGGCCGAAGACGCCCGCTGCCTCGGCAACGACGCCGTCGGCGACTTCGCCGAGGCGGTCTGCGCCGTCCTCGACGAACACTTCAGCTGAGCGGCGCGCCGCGGTAGCGCCGGACGGCCGGTGTACGCGCCGGACGGGTGTCGGCGGTGGGCGGTACGGTCGCTGTCATGAGTGAGGGTCTGTTCGATATGCCCGGTGCGGGGGCGGGCGCACCGGATATCGCCTTCGCGGGCGGGGCCGCACGCAACGGCGGGGCCCACGCACCGCTCGCGGTGCGGATGCGGCCCGCTTCGCTCGACGAGGTCGTCGGACAGCAGCATCTGCTCGGGCCCGGATCGCCGCTGCGGCGGCTGGTCGAGGGGTCGGGTGCGGCGTCGGTACTGCTCTACGGTCCGCCGGGTACCGGGAAGACGACGCTCGCCTCGCTGATCTCGCAGGCCACCGGGCGGCGCTTCGAAGCGCTGTCCGCGCTGTCCGCGGGGGTCAAGGAGGTGCGCGCGGTCATCGATATCTCGCGACGGCGGTTGACGGCGGGCGAGCAGACCGTGCTGTTCATCGACGAGGTGCACCGCTTCTCCAAGACGCAACAGGACGCGCTGCTGGCAGCGGTCGAGAATCGCATCGTGCTGCTGGTCGGCGCGACCACGGAGAACCCGTCGTTCTCCGTGGTCGCGCCGCTTTTGTCCCGGTCGCTGGTCCTGCAGTTGCATTCGCTCGGCCCGGACGATATCCGGGCGGTCCTGGAGCGGGCCGTCGCCGATGCGCGCGGGTTGGACGGGCAGTACACGGTCACCGAGGAAGCGCTCGACCATATCGTCCGGATCGCCGGCGGCGACGCGCGGCGCGCGCTCACCGCACTGGAGGCGTCGGCGGAATCCTCGCTGGACGGGACCGTGGGCCTGGACCTGGTGGCGGCCAGTATCGACAAGGCGGCCGTCCGCTACGACCGTGCCGGGGACCAGCACTACGACGTGATCAGCGCTTTCATCAAATCGATCCGCGGATCCGATGTCGACGCGGCGCTGCACTACCTGGCGCGGATGTTGACCGCGGGGGAAGACCCGCGGTTCATCGCCCGCCGCCTGATGATCCATGCCAGCGAGGACATCGGCATGGCCGATCCGACCGCATTGCAGACCGCCGCCGCGGCGGCCCAGGTGGTACAGCTGGTCGGATTGCCGGAGGGCAGGCTGGCGCTGGCCCAGGCCACCATCCATCTGGCCACCGCGCCGAAGTCGGGTGCGGTGGTCGCGGCCATCGGCGCGGCCATGGCCGATGTCGCCGCCGGGAAGGCGGGAGTGGTGCCCGCGCATCTGCGCGACGGGCACTATTCGGGCGCGGAGCGGCTCGGCAACGCCCAGGGCTACCGTTACCCGCACGACGCCCCGGACGGGGTGCTCGCCCAGCAGTACCCGCCGGACGAACTCGTGGGGGTGGACTACTATCACCCCACCGACCACGGCCACGAACGGGCGGTCGGGCCCCGGGTGGGCACGTTGCGCAGGATCGTCCGCGGTCTGCGGCCCGGAAACCCGGCTCGGTGATAATTCGGGTGCGCGGCACCGGTAGGCTGGATATTCGTGCAGACCCACGAGATCAGACGGCGGTTCCTGGACCATTTCGTAAATGCCGGGCATACAGAGGTGTCCAGTGCATCGCTGATTCTCGACGACCCCAACCTGCTGTTCGTGAACGCGGGCATGGTGCAGTTCAAGCCGTATTTCCTCGGTCAGCAGACCCCGCCGTTCCCGCGCGCGACCAGCGTGCAGAAATGTGTGCGCACCGGTGATATCGAGGAAGTCGGCGTCACCACGCGGCACAATACGTTCTTCCAGATGGCGGGCAATTTCTCGTTCGGCGACTACTTCAAGGAAGGCGCCATCCGCTTCGCCTGGGAGCTGATCACCGGCTCGCAGGAAGACGGCGGGTACGGATTCGATCCGGAGCGGATCTGGGTCACCGCCTATCAGGACGATCCCGAGGCCGCCGAGATCTGGCGCCGGGTGGCCGGTATCCCGGAGGAGCGGATCCAGTTCCGCGACGGTAAGGACAACTACTGGGATATGGGGGTCCCCGGTCCCGGTGGGCCGTGTTCGGAGATCTACTACGACCGCGGCCCCGAATACGGTCGTGACGGCGGTCCCGTCGCCGACGAGGACCGGTACCTGGAGATCTGGAACCTGGTCTTCATGCAGGACATCCGTGGCGAGGACAGCCCGAAGCTGGGCTTTCCGCCCGTCGGTGTGCTGCCGAAGAAGAACATCGACACCGGGATGGGTGTCGAGCGCATCGCCCTGCTGCTCCAGGGCGTCGACAACGTCTACGAGACCGATCTGCTGCGTCCCATCATCGACAAGGCCGAGGAACTCACCGGCCGCTCCTACGGTGTCGAGCACGCCGACGATGTGCGTTTCCGGGTGATCGCCGACCACGCGCGTACCTCGGCCATGCTGATCGCCGACGGCGTCAATCCCGGCAACGACGGCCGCGGCTACGTGCTGCGCCGGTTGCTGCGGCGAATCGTGCGCTCGGCCCGGCTGCTGGGCGCGGAGCAGCCGGTGATGAGCGAGTTCATGCGGGTGGTTAGCGATCTCATGGCCCCGTCGTATCCCGAGCTGGCCACCGACTACTCGCGTATCGAAACCGTCGCGGTCGGTGAGGAGACGGCCTTCCGCAAGACGCTGACCACCGGGTCGAAGCTGTTCGACGAGACCGCCGAACAGGTCAAGGCCTCGACCGGTGGTACCGGCACCATCTCCGGCGCCGACGCCTTCACGCTGCACGACACCTACGGGTTCCCGATCGATCTCACGCTGGAGATGGCCGCGGAGGCCGGATTGTCGGTGGACGAGGACGGGTTCCGCACCCTGATGGCCGAACAGCGCCGGCGAGCCAAGGAGGACGCGCACGCGCGCAAACACGCGCACGCCGATCTTTCGGTCTACAAGGAACTGGTCGATCGCGGCGATACCGAGTTCACCGGCTTCGAAGAGCTGACCTCCGAGGCGCATGTTCTGGCGCTGATCTCCGACGGGGTCCGGGTGCCGACGGCACCGGCGGGCACCGATATCGAGGTGATCCTGGATCGCAGCCCGCTCTACGCGGAATCCGGTGGACAGATCGCCGACCGCGGCACCATCACCGCCGCGGGAACCAAACTCGTCGTCAACGATGTACAGAAGATCGCCAAGAAGCTGTGGGTGCACCGCTGTACCGTCGAGCAGGGGCAGATCACCGAGGGTGATGTGGTGCTGGCGCAGGTGGATCCGGCCTGGCGTCGCGGCGCTACGCAGGGGCATTCCGGTACCCATATGGTGCACGCGGCGCTGCGCCAGGTGCTGGGCCCGAACGCGGTCCAGGCCGGCTCGCTCAACAAACCGGGCTACCTGCGCTTCGACTTCAACTGGCAGGGACAGCTCACCGAACAGCAGAAGGCCGATATCGAAGCGGTGTCCAACGACGGTGTGGGCGCGGACTTCCCGGTGAACACCTTCGTCACCGATCTGCCCAAGGCCAAGGAGATGGGTGCCCTGGCGCTGTTCGGGGAGAACTACGGCGACCGGGTCCGCGTGGTCGAGATGGGCGGCCCGTTCTCCATGGAGCTCTGCGGCGGCACCCATGTGGGGCACTCTTCGCAGATCGGCCCCATCACCCTGCTCGGCGAGTCGTCGGTGGGTTCGGGTGTGCGGCGCGTGGAGGCATTCGTCGGCCTGGACTCCTACCGGCACCTGGCCAAGGAGCGGGCGCTGCTCGCCGGGGTCGCCTCGATGCTGAAGGTCCCTTCCGACGAGGTGCCGGGCCGGGTCGAGCAGTTGGTGGATCGGCTCCGGGTCGCCGAGAAGGAACTCGAGCGGACCAAGATCGCCGCGGTGCTGTCCTCGGCCGGTGCCTTCGCCGACGCCGCCGAACGGATCGGTGAGGTACTGCTCGTCGCGGCCGCCGCGCCCGCGGGCGTCTCGGCGGGTGATCTGCGCACCCTGGCCACCGATATCCGTGGCCGGCTGGGCACCACCCCCGCCGTGGTGGTGTTGCTCGGAAATAACGAGGGCAAGGTGCCCTTCGTGGTGACCGTGAACAAGCCCGCGCAGGCGCTGGGCTTCGCGGCGGGCGATCTCGTGGCCGTCTTCGGGCCGCGGATCGCGGGCCGTGGCGGTGGTAAGCCGGAGATGGCGCAGGGCGCCGGTTCGGATCCGTCGGGGATCGAGGCGGGTCTGGCGGCGGTGCGCGATCACATCGGCACGCACGCCGGCTGATGGCGGTGGGCGCGCAGGACGACCCTCCCGTCGACCGGCCCGACCCGGCTTCGGATCCGGGCCGGGGCCGGCGGCTGGGTATCGATGTCGGCAGCGTACGGATCGGGGTCGCGGCGAGCGATCCCGACGGGATTCTCGCGACACCGGTGGAGACCGTGCCGCGCGATACCGGTGCCCGCCGGACCGGGGGGCGTCCGCCGGGCGCGAGCCGCGGTACCCGCTCCGGACCCGGTCCGGGTGCCGATATCGCGCGCATAGCGGCCATTGCGGTCGAATACGAGGCGGTGGAGATCATCGTCGGCCTGCCCCGCACCCTACGTGGGGAAAAGGGGACCTCGGCGCGGATGGCGACAGAGTTCGCCGGAAGGTTGCGCGACTCGCTGCCCGAAGTGCCGGTCCGGCTTTCCGACGAACGTTTGACTACGGTGTCTGCTGCACGCGCTCTGCGGGACAGCGGTGTTCGAGCGCGCGGACAGCGGCAGGTGATCGACCAGGCGGCTGCTGTATCGATCCTGCAGAGCTGGTTGGACGAACGGAGTTCTGTGATGAGGTCGGCCGAGGACGCGGCACGTTCCGCGTTGTCCGGAGACGATGAATGACGGATCGATGGGCGCAGGCGGAGGCGCGATTCCGGCAGCGCGAGGCCGAGCGGAAGTACCGCCGCGACGACAGGGCCTGGGAGCGATCCCGTAAGGCGCCGGCTGTGCCGGTCGCCGACGAGCCGGACGGGTACGACGACCCCGAGGACGGCTGGGATCCCTTCGAGGACGACGACACCGCCGTCATCCCCCGCTACGTCGACGACGACGAATACGAAGACGATTTCGACGACGAGCCAGAACCGGAGCCGCGGCCACGATCCCGCCGCCGCACCGGCGCGCGGACCGCGCCCGCCCGTGGCGGCCGGGCAGC
>JABFXT010000864.1 GCA_013361595.1 Nocardia sp.
CTGCTGACCACCGAGGCCGAGGCGATCCGGTTGGTACGACCGTTGGCGGAGAAGGTCTCGATCGCCGCGATCCACGGACCACGGTCGGTGCTGGTGTCGGGGGCCTCCCGCTATGTGGATGTGGTGGTGCGCCGGGCCGTTCGCCGCGGTATCGCCGCCGCCCGGACGACTTCGGATCATCCGGTGCACAGTCCGGCCATGGCGGCGGCGGTGCCGCGGTTCCTCGCCGACCTCGGCGGGATCCGGCCGACGGTCCCGCGTATCCCGCTGTACTCCGGTGTGCACGGCGGTATCGTCGTGGATTCGGCGACGATGGCCCCGGACTATTGGGCCGAGAACCTCACTCATCGAGTGGAACTCGAGATGGCGCTGCACCGGGCGGCCGAAGACGGTTTGTCGATGCTCTTGGAGATCGGGCCCGAACCGCTGCTCGCGACGGCCGTCCGGTCGGTCCCGGAATTCGCGCACACCACATACGGCACCGCGGACCGGACCGATGAGGGCACAGCATTTCTCACCTGCCTGGCACAGTTCCATGCCGCGCGAGCGCTGAGCGCGGCAGGCGTTCCCGAACCGGCGCGGCCCGGAGCCGGCGGCACGATGCGCCCGCCGCTTTTCGACGGCCCACCCGAAACGGGCGAAGAAATCGCGCGGCGGGAAATCCGGTCCACCCGATCGCGCACGGCACCATCAGGCTACGAAACAAGCACTCCCGCACGGCCTTTCGGAAACTCGTCTACCGCCGGGGTAGTGGACGGAACATCGTATTCCCGGCACGACGGCGAAGCCGATCGCGACCGGATACCGAACGGGGAGGATTTGCGGGCGGAGGTCACGGGTGCCGGAACGCTGGCATCGATTCGGCTCGCCGATGACCCCCCACCCACAGATATCATCGCATGGACCCGCATGGTCGATGCCAATAGGGCTATCCGCTTCATCGCGGGCCGCGTCGCTCTCGAGCCGCCGATGACGATCGATCGATCCGGAACCTATGTCGTCAGTGGTGGTCTGGGCGCCCTCGGTTCGGTCATGGTGCGCCGCCTGCTCGCGGCGGGTGCTCGCGATGTGGTGGTGCCGACCCGCTCCCCACGCCCTGTCCCCCCGCTGCTCGAGGGGTTCGAGGAGCGGATCGTGGTGGTGCACTGCGATACCGCGGACCGCCACGACCTGGACAACGCGCTGCGCGATATCCGCGAAACGGGCTGCACCATTCGCGGAGTGGTCCATGCCGCACAGGTTTTCGAGGATACGGTGGTCGGGACCGCGGTATCCGCCGAGACCGCCGGCGGTTCGGTGCGGACGGCACCGGAGCCGGAGACCGCTGTCGAGGGCCGGGCCTCGGATCCGCCCGATCCGGCACTCGACGCGGGTCGGCTGGCACGGCGATTCGCCCGGATCTCCGCGTCGGCGGCCAATCTGATCGAACTCACCGCGGCCGATCCGGTGGCCTTCATCGCGGTGTTCGCCACCCCGGTTGCCGCCACCCCGCAACCGACCGACCCGGGCGTCGGCGGACCCTGGACGTACGAGAACGCCGCCGACCCGCACGATCGGACCGGCTCGACGCGAGAGCACTGACTTTCCGGTACGACCCGAGCACGGTGGGTCCCCCGGATCGGTATGCGCCGGATCTCCCCGGTGGGTGGGGCGGGATATCGACGAATCGTTCCGGATTCGGGAATCAGTCCTCGGTCCGGCCGAGCAACCGATCGGTCTCACGACGCTCTCGCTTCGTGGGCCGCCCACTACCACGGTCACGCTGCGGAAGGGTCGCGAGAACTTCGCGAGGCGGTGGTGGCGGGCTACGGTCGATCATGCATTGGGCGGCGATCGGAGCACCGACCCGTTTGGTGATCACTCGTTCCACGACGACGATCCGCTCGATGCCGTTGTTTCGGATCCGGATCTCGTCGCCCGGCCGTACGGGCTGCGCTGGTTTGGCTGTCGCACCGTTCACCCGCACATGCCCGCCTCGGCAGGCGGCCGCAGCAGCCGACCGAGTCTTGAACAATCGGACAGCCCAGACCCAGGAGTCGACCCGGGCCTGGCTATCGCCGTTGGTCTGCTCGGTTGAGGCTCTGCTCACCCGTTACACGATACGACGGGCGGTAACCACATCGTCGGCGGAAAGGTGGGTGTAGGTGACCGGCTCGCCGGACTGCACCGCGTTCAGGAGCAGGCCGTCACCGGCGTACATGCCCACATGGCCGCCACCGTTGGTGATGACGATATCGCCGGGCTTCAGGCTCTCGAACGCGATGGGCGCACCGACATGGGACTGTTCGAAGCTGGTGCGCGGCAATTTGATACCGGCCTGCTTGTAGGCCCACTGGACGAGACCCGAGCAGTCGAAGTTGGCCGGACCGGCCGCACCCCAGGAGTACATGGCACCGACCTTGGTCTTGGCGGCGTCGAGGGCGACATCACCCAGGCTCTGCTGCTGGACCGCGGGGGGCGCGAAGTTAGGCAGCGCCGGAGCGGCCGGCATGACATGCGGCGCCTGCTCGACGACCTGGTTCAGCTGCTGGTTGAGCTGATCTGCCTGGGCCGCGAACTGGTCCGGCACATCGACATCGAATTTGCCGATACCGGGAACATCGATCGTGGTCGTCGCGGCCGAGGCGATCGCGGGCATCGTGCCCGTAGTCGCGGCCAGCGTGCCCATGACCAGTGCGCCCTTGACAGAATTAGGCAGCTTGGATTCTCGCTGCAAGCTGTGCTTACCCACCGAGCTACGTCTCCGATCCTTCGTGCTCTCCGTCGCTCCGATCGCGCGTCCCACTCGATTCGCGGCGGCCGGCTGCGGCGGCGACCAAGTGGCGCCGCCTCTCTTACGAAACGACTCGACTCCACTAAGTCACAAGAAGGTTACGATGCCCACCCGGTGTTGTCCAGCCGAACAGGTGTCCTTTTCGCGCCAACAGGGCGTAGAACTGTAAAGCACTGCGGCGACAGCGTTTTTCGGCTCGGCGCAAAGTAACACGAGGGTCTCGTCCGGGCGTGTCGGGTCCGGGCCCGGCCACTCCCGCGACCGTGATCGCGCGAGTCGGTAGCCACCGCTAGCGCTCTCTAGAAGACGACAT
>JABFXT010000674.1 GCA_013361595.1 Nocardia sp.
ACCAGGTACCGGCGTCCCTGAACTGCACGCACGCCGACGATACCCTCGTGGTCACGTGTCCTCGAGCACGCGGCTGCTGAGGCTCGCACCGTGACCGCCCGGCGGCCGGATCGGGTCAGTACATCTCGCCATCCCCACCGGAAGCCACAGCGGCTATGTCGAAGCACGGCAGTGGTCCCCCCGGCGCTGACCAAGAGCGAGGCTCGGCCGCCACCGCGAACCGTAAGCCGAGACGGCGCGCCGAACAGGTTCTGACCCTGCGCCCGCAACCCTCGCTGTAGGTCCGCTACCCGGGCACCTGTTCGAGCAGCGACTCCAGATTCGCGAGCAGTCGCGCCCGCAGCGGATCGGCTCGATTCGCGATCCCGGCCTGGCGCCGGACGTATTCGGCCCGTCCCGCGGGTGTTTCGATGGGAATGGGTTCGTAGCCGTGCGCGCGCAGATCGTAGGGGCTCGCCCGCATATCGAGTTCGCGAGCATCCGACGCCAGCGCGAAACAGTCCAGCAGCAGATCCGACGAGATGAGCGGGGTGAGTTTGAAACCCCACTTGTACAAGTCCATATTCGCGTGCAGGCAACCCGGCTGCTCGCTGCCGACCTGGCCGGCGCGGGTCAGGTGCCGGTTGTTCCGGGGGACCGCGGGTGGGGTGAAGAATCGGAACGCGTCGAAATGGGTGCAGCGCACCGGCATCGATTCGACCACCTCGTCGGTACCCTCGGCGCCGAGACGTAGCGGTACGGCGTCGTGGCGGATCTCGCCGGCCCGGTACACCATCGCCCATTCGTGCAGGCCGAAGCAGGACAGCTGAGCGGGGCGGGCGGCGGTCGCGCGCAGCAGCTCCGCGATGTAGGCGGCGGTATCGGCGCGGGCACGCAGGAAGGTGGGATCGGCGGTCAGCACGGGTTCGGCTGCCCCGCCCGGCGCATCGATCCGATGGTATCCGCGCAAGCCCGTGTACTCGGTGGCCCCGGCCAGGGCCACCCCGAAGCCCGGATGCCAGCGCCGCAGTTGCGCGGGTTTGTGCCCGTAATAGGTGAACAGGAAATCGAGCACGGGATGTTTCGCCCCGGCGGCCCGAGCCCGCAGGTACGGGCCGGCCAGGGTGTCGAGACGGTCGCGATGTGCGGCGGCGCGCGACCGCCACTCGGCCGCGCCGAGCACCGAACGGAGCGCCGCGGCCGTCATTCGGCGACCCGGTGGGTGGTATCGCGGACGGTACCGACGAACTCCTCGACGAGATCCTCGAGCGCGACGATGCCGACGGTATTGCCGCGCCCGTCCACCACCCGGCCCAGATGACTGCTGGTGCGTCGCAGCCGGGCCAGCGCCTCGTAGAGCGTGGTGCCCATCAGCACCGTGGGCAGCGGCCGGATATCGGTGCGCGGGATCTCGGTGTTCGGGCCCGCGGTCTCGTCGGAGACCTTGTCCAGCACGTCCTTCACATGCAGATATCCGACGAGGGAACCGTCCGAGGCGCGGACCGGATACCGGGAGAACCCGGTTTCGGCGACCGCGTTCTCGATATCGCCGAGGGTGGTGCCCCGGGCGCGCAACGGAATCGTCCGGACCTGCGCCAGCGGCACCATGACCTCGGCCACGAACCGCTCTCCGGTACCGAGTGCCTGGGTGAGCCGACGGTGCTCCTCTTCGTCGAGCAGGCCCTCCGACCGCGATTCGCCGATCATCTCGGCCAGTTCCTCACTCGAGACCGCGGCCTCGAGCTCGTCCTTGGGTTCGATCCGCAACATCCGCAGGCTCAGATTGGCGGCGAAGTTGTAGATCGCGATGAGCGGCCGCGCGATTCGCAGCCAGGCCAGGTGCAGCGGCACCAGCAGTAGCGCACTGCGTTCGGGTCCGGCCAGCGCGATGTTCTTCGGGATCATCTCGCCCAGCAGGATGTGCAGGATCACCACGATCGTCAAGGCCAGCACGAACGACACCGGATGCAGCAGTGCCTCCGGCAGCCCGGCCAGTTCGAACGGCCGCTCCAGCAGATGGGCGACCGCGGGTTCGCCGATGCGGCCCAGCAGGATCGAGCAGATGGTGATGCCGAGCTGCGCGGCGGCAAGCATCATCGACAGGTTCTGCCCGGCCCGGATCACTGTGTCGGCGTTGCGTTTCCCCTGCGCCGCCAGCGCCTCGAGCCGGTCGCGGCGAGCGGAGATCAGCGCGAATTCGGCGCCGACGAAGAAGGCGTTACCGGCCAGCAGGACCACGGTCAGGGCCACTCCGAACAGGTCACCCATGGTGGACCTCCCGGCCGGTCGGCTGCTGTTCGCGCAGGGCGATGGCCTCGGCGTCGGCCGGGACCAGCCGGACGCGATCGATTCGGCGCCCGTCCATCCGTTCGACCCGGGCCAGCCAGCCGGCCTGGCCGTCGCTGTGGCGCCGGTCGTGGCCGCGGCGGGGCGGCAGGACCACCGTATCGCCGGTCACCGGGATCCGGCCGAGACGAGTGAGCACCAGGCCGCCCAGGGTTTCGTATTCGCCCTCGGGGGCGATGTACCCGGTCGCCCGGGTCACCTCGTCGATCCGCAGCAGACCCGAACAATCCCAGCCGTCGGAAACCCGGCGCACGTCCCGTTCTTCTTCGTCGTGCTCGTCGCGGACATCACCGAGGATCTCCTCGATGATGTCCTCCATGGTGACCAGCCCCGCGGTGCCGCCGTATTCGTCGACGACCAGCGCGACCTGCATCCCGTCGGCGCGGACCCGCTCCAGGACCTCGTCACCGTCGAGACTGGCCGGTACCACCGGCACCGGCTGCGCGATCTGCGCGAGCCCCACTCCCGCGCGCGTCGGCGCGGGATGGGTGAAGGCCTGTTTCACGTGCACGATGCCGAGCGTGTTGTCCAGATCGCCGTCGATCACCGGGAACCGGGAAAAGCCGGTGCGGGCGGCGGCGGCGAGCAGATCGCCGACGGTGTCGGTGCGATCGAGTGCTTCGATCTTCACCCGCGGTGTCATCAGCTCCTCCGCGCTGCGTTCGCCGAACTGCAGCGAGCGGTCGAGCAGTTGCGCGGTGCGCTGATCGAGGGCGCCGTGCTGGGCCGAGGTGCGGACCAGCGAACCGAGTTCCTGCGGA
>JABFXT010000195.1 GCA_013361595.1 Nocardia sp.
CGGATGGTGGCGGCCGTCGGTTTGATCCGGAAGCCTTCGGCCGCACTGATCGTCCCACTGGAGAACGGTCCGGCGAATACCGCCTGGTTGACACCGAGATAGCGGCGCAGCGCGGTCAACCACCGGTTCACCGCGAACGGCCCCGCCGGATCGATGGTCGACGGCCGGGGCAGGTATTCCCCGTCGGGATCGTAGTGAGCCAGCCCCTCACCGTCGCGGAACGACACGAGTGCCGATCGGACGAACTCGTCCGGTATATCGTTGGCCGTGCACAGGGCGCGAATCGTCGCGGCGCTCGGATTGCGGCGCTCGTGCTCGAAATGCTTGACCCGCGTCGGATTGGTCGGAACGGCGAATTCGTTCAGGGATTTGCCGAGGTAGCGCCGGAGCGCGGCCAGCCACTTGTTCGCCGCGTACGGATCTTCGAGATCGAATTCCGTGGGATGGGGTCTGCGAGCCCCCTGGGGATCGAACCACGCGAGCCCGGCACCGTCCGAGAACCGCAGCAGCGCCGCGCGTGCGAGTGACGCGGGTATCCCATTCGCGATACAGATTTCACGAATGGCGCCGGGGGTCGCGTTCGCGGTCTCGAGTTCGATCTTCCCGACCGTCGCCGGATCGAGCTCACCGCCGAACTCCGACCGGCCACGACCGAGATAATGGCGTAGATCCGCCAGCCATTTGTTCGCGGCGTACGGATCGGCCGGATCGTAGTCACGCGGATGCGGCCGGAACCGCGCGAGCCCCGCACCGTCGTAGAAATGTATCAGCGCCTCGCGAACGAGCCGGTCCGGAATGCTGTTGGCTTCGACAAGTTTCAGGAGAGTGTTCCGGGTCGGATTTCTCCGGCCGGTCTCGATCAGCGATACGACGGATTTGCCGACCGCCGCGCCACCGAAGTCGCTCTGGCTCAGCTCAACGACATCGCGATACTCCGCGAGCCATTCGTTGACGGTGGTGAACTCGATGGGTCTGGGCAGGGTCACCTCGACCCGGCCGCCTTCCGGCATCACCTTCCCGCGTCCGATGACGGTGTGCGAGCCGATAGGGTCGGCGGGATTGATCGCGGTGACCAATGCCGGGTCGAAGCCACCGACCACAGCGCCGACTCCGGACTCCGGATTCAGCCCGTCCGCTCGCGCGGATCGCCGCGGCCGGACCGGTGCCGCCGCCACGGGGGAGGTGACACCGGTATCCGGAGCGTCGGTGGTGCGGGACTGCTGGGCCACCTCCGTGAGCCGCTGGAACGCGGCGAGCTGCTCATGGGCCGGTCCGCCGCCGCGGTGTAATTCGGTGAGCGCGGCGCCGATGAGCCGACGGTCCTGGACCTTTACCTGATCGAGGCATTCGAACAATGTGTTCTGGGCTACCTCGAACAACCAGTCCGCGACGTTCCGACCGGCCGGCACCGGCCACCCGTTGTCGGCGGCGAATGCCATGACCCGGAAATGGATCGCGTGCGCCAACCGGGTCACTTGCACCGGCGGGGTCCCCCGGCCCGGCTCCCACCCCAGCATCGCCACCGTTCGCTGGATGTTCTCCCGCCCGTACCGCGTGTTCAGTTCCTGGCGAGCTGCCTCGTCGCCCGCTTGGGCGCGGGTCAGTGTCGAATCGTCGCCGGCGGTCCGGCCGAGGACGGCTGGATCCACCCGCGCCGCCCGGCCATCGGCGCCGTCCGCGGTGACCACCGCGCGGGGGCTCGGATCCGCACCGTCCGCTGTGCTCGCACCGGCGGCCCGATCCCATCTCGACCACTGGGTTCCGTCGACCCGCAGGATCCCCGCCCGGATTCCCACCGCGACCATGGCGGCGGGTATGTAGGTTCCGAGAACGCGGCCGATTTCACGGAGGTGTGCGTGCACCTCGGCCGTCTCCAGCGACAGGATCGCGGCGATGGTGGCGGGCGTCCGGCCTTTCGCGGTGAGTGCCAGCACCGCGGTCTCGCGTTCGGACAAGCGGACTGCCGCGGGGCTCTCCGGCAGCGGAAACGCGGACGGGTCGAGTTCCCCGCGGCGAGTCGCTTCGGCGACAGCGGCGGCCCGGTTGGCGACGCCCAGCGTCTGCGCTGTCCGCCGGTCGATCGCCGCCACTGTTCGCCGCGGCATATTCGAGCGCTCGGCGATCGCCGCACGGGACAGCCCTCGGGCCGCGCCGTCGAGGACCGCGAGCTCGGTGTTCCCGATGGCCGGTTCGACCCCCGGGACACCGTGCGCCGCGGCGATCGAACGGGCCAGGCGACGCAGGCCACCGGCCGCCACGGTGCCGACTATGGTGGCAGTCCAGTGCTGTGCCGAAGTACTCCGGGCGTTGAGTCCGTAGGCGGTTTGTTCCTCGTTCAGTCGAGTGCGGAATCGGAGCTCGAGGACCCGGCGCTGACTCGGATACAGCTCATCGACGAACTGCCCGAACAGCTCGACCGGAGACGCGGCGAGCGCGGCGACAACCGGATCAGCGTCGGTCAGGCCTTCGAGAGACTTGTAGGCGGTCACCACTCCCCGCTGCAGAACCCGCAGATCCCAGTGGGTACCCGGGTCCCGCGAGGTCGTCGCGGCCGGAGCCGGGGCGGCTGCGACGGTCACCGGGGGCGCCGGAATGTCACCGGGATCTGCTTGCGGCGTGCCGGTGACAACTGGTGAATTCGCGCCGGGTACCGGTTCGGCGGGTGCGGTGGCAGTGGTAGCGGCGGGACCCGCCGCTACAGCGGCAGATTCGGTCGTATCCGCCGTCGTCTGCGCGGACACATCAGGGGCCGGCATCCCGGTTCCCGGCATATCTTCGGCACGGTATTGCGCGTGCACGGCGCGGGTCAGCTGTCCCAGTGCGTCGAGCTGTTCCGCGCTCGGCTGCTGGCCGCGTGCTGGTGCCTGCAGAAAGCTCGCCACCAGACCGCGTTGGTCGGCATCCAATCCGCCCAGTCCGTCGAGCAGTGCGTCACCGGTTTTCTCGCGCAGCCACTCGCCGAGTTCCTGATCGCCGGGCACCGACCACCCGTCCAGTGCCGCGGCCCGGAATCCGGCGAAGGTCATTGCGTGTGCCAGCTGCCGCACCGGCTCCACGGGGGCGCCGGCGGTGGTGTCCCAGCCC
>JABFXT010000027.1 GCA_013361595.1 Nocardia sp.
AAGAATCCGGGGCCGCTGCGTTCGACCGCGGCCAGGGCCGCACCGTCGGCCCGGCCGAGTTCGGCGGCGATGGCCGCGGCCAGCTCGGCCGGGGCGGTGCGAGACTTCTTCGCCAGCGCGAGTGCGGCGTTCGATTGGAAATCGGCGCGTTCGGATCGGCGCACCACCGGATCGGCTCCCGCGAATTCCGGTCGGACTCGGGCCATGGCCTCCGATACGGCATTGCGAACATGTCCGAGCAACGGCACGACACCGGTGGAGGGCACCCGAGTTCCTTTCATGGGAGGGAAAGGATCAGTATCGCAGCAGTACTCGTCGCGAAGCGGCCGCCACGGCCGGTGGGCGGTGCGAACCCGCGGCCGGCGCGGGTTCGCTCGATTCCGGCCGCGCAACCGCCGGCCGGACGAGCGACGGGACCGGTCACCGCCCTGACGAACAGGCAGCGGCCGGTCCCGCGGACCTCAGTTGACCTGCCGGCCCTCGCCCCAGTACTGGGTGCGCAGCGCCTTCTTGTCCGGCTTGCCCAGCGGGCTGACCGGAATGCTCTCGGCGAAATCGACCGACTTCGGCGTGTACACCGCGCCTTTACGGTCCTTCACCAGCGCCTGCAGTTCTTCGACCGCGACGCTCTGGCCGTCGCGCAGCACCACCACCGCCTTGACCGCCTCACCCCATTTGTCGTCCGGTACACCGATCACGGCCGCCGCGCTCACCGCCGGATGCGCCGACAGCACATCCTCGACCTCCCGCGGATACACATTGAATCCGCCGGACACGATCATGTCCTTCTTGCGGTCGACGATGTAGAGGAAACCCTCCTCGTCCTGCCGGGCGATATCACCGGTGTGCAACCAGCCGAATTCGGTGGCCTCCGCGGTCTGTTCGGGCTTGTTCAGATACCCGTTCATCACCAGCGGTCCGCGCACGCACACTTCCCCGGGCTCGCCCTGGGGCACCTCGTTGCCCTTCTCGTCGAGCAGGGCCACCGACAGCCACGGCACCGGCCGGCCGCAGCTGGCCAGGCGTTCGGGCTTGGTCAGGTCGTGGTCGCCACGGCGCAGCACCGAGATGGTCATCGGGCTCTCGGCCTGGCCGTAGAACTGGAAGAAGATGGGGCCGAACTTCTCGATCGCCTCGGCCAGCCGGGTCGGGGAGATCGCGGAGGCGCCGTAGAACACGGTCTGCAGGCTGGACAGGTCGTACTTGTCCAGGTCCGGGCTGTCCAGCAGGGCGTAGAGCATGGTGGGCACCAGCATGGTCGCGGTGATCTTGTACTTCTCGATCGCCTCGAGCACCTTGGCCGGGTGGAAGTACGGCAGCACCACGATGGACCCGCCCTGCTGCGCGGTGGGACCCCAGAACGCCGCCCCGGCGTGGCTGAGCGGAGTGCACACCAGGAACCGGACCTCGTCGGGCCATTCCCATTCGGTCATCTGGATACGCAGCATGGTGGTGCTGCCGCGGAAGCTCATCTCCACGCCCTTGGGCTTACCGGTGGTGCCGCCGGTGTAGGCCAGGCTCATGGTGGCGTTCGGGTCGACCCGCGGTCCGCGCACCCGCTCCGGAGTGAAACCGGTGGCCAGTTCGATGAGGTCGGTCCCCACCTCGGACGGGCCGAACGAGAACAGGTTCCGCAGCCCGGGCACCTTCTCGCGCAACTGCGCCGCACGCTCGTCGAAACCGGCCGGGTCGTAGATCAGGGTTTCCACGCCCGCGTCCTCGAGGACGTAGGCGTGATCGTCGAGCGAACCCATGGGATGCAGCGCCATGGCCCGCGACCCGTTCACATTGTTGGCGCCCTGGGCGAAGATCACCTCCGGGCGATTGGCCGAGAGCACCGCCACCGGCGAGCCCACCCCGAGCCCGGCCGCGGCGAGCGCCTGGGCGAAACGGCTGATCTGATCGCGCACGTCGCGGTAGGTCAGAGTCGCGTCGTCGATATGGACCGCGGTGCGGTCGGCATAACGCTCGAGAGCTTTACCCAGCAGATCCACCGCCAGCGGCTCACGGTGCAGCAGGGCGGTGTCGTCGACGTGCGGTTCAGTGTTCATTCGTCTGCCTTTCGGGCCGGCCGTAGAAGCGGCCCAGCGAAAATTGACCGGCGCCCCGGCGCGGTCACGGGCCGCGGGCACCGCCACATGGCGCCGCGGCCCGTGAACCACCCACGGGGCTCGCAAACCGCGAAAACTATAACACGTTCTACTTTAATTCCGTGGCCGATCCGCCGGAGACGGATATCCCGTCGAGCGCCGTCCGGCAGGCCGCGACATAACCGCGCACCAGCGGACGGATATCGTCGCGCCGCCAGGCGAGCGCCAGTTCACTCGGGCTCACGCCGCGCACCGGCCGCACGACCACTCCCTCGTGCGCGATCAGCGGCGCATTACCCGCCGCCAGCAGCACCACCCCGTCGCCGGCCCGCACCGATTCGTAGGTCTCCTCGGTACTCGAGATCTCACCGCCGATGATCGGCGGCCGCCCACCACGCTCGTCGACCGCGAGGAAATAATCCCGCAGGGCCCGCGCCGACTCGGGGAGCGCGAGACAGGGTTCGTCCAGCAGATCGGTGAAATCCACCTGTGCGCGCCCGGCGAGAACATGCGATTCGGGCAGCGCGACCACCCGGGGCTCCCGCGCCACCACAAGCCATTCGTACCGGCCCGCATCGGCCAGCGGCAGCCAGACATAGGCCACATCGGTCGACCCGTCGGCCAGACCGGCGGTCGGGTCGAGCCAGCCGATCTGGCGCAGGACGGGTCTGGCGGCGGGATGGGCCGCCGCGAAGCGGGCCCGCACCGCCGGGAGCAGGCCCCGGCCCGGGCTGGTACTGATACCGATCGCCAGCGTGGCCCGCTGCCCGGCCTTGGCACGCTCCACATCGGCCCGCGCCAACTCCCAGGCGGCGAGCATGCGCTGCGCGTGCGGTACCAGCGCCTCTCCCACCGGGGTCAGCCGCACCGAACGCCCGTCCCGATCGAACAGCGGCGCGCCCAGTTGTTGTTCGAGTGCCCGGATCTGTTTGCTCAGCGCGGGCTGGGAGACGAACAGGCTCTCGGCGGCGCGCGTGAAGTTCAGTTGTTC
>JABFXT010000171.1 GCA_013361595.1 Nocardia sp.
CGGGATGCGCGGTGACCCAATCCCCGTGAATGCGCCAGGCCTCGAACGCCTGGACCACGCGGAAGGCCGCGAGCCAGTGCTCGGCGGGCCGCAGTTCGATCGTCACCGCGCCCAGCGCAGCGGCCACGGCGCCGACAGCGGCGGCGATCTCGGGGTCGGCGGCCGCGCACCAGGCCGGGTCGATCGCGTAACCGCCGGGAGCGGCGGTATCGGCATCCAGGACACACTCCGCGACCGCCGCCAGCGTCGAACCGTCCCGGGTGATCCAGCCCACGGTGTCGAAGGACTGTGCCAGCGGCAGCAGACCGGCGGTGTCGACGCGGCCGTGCGTGGTCCGGATCCCCCACAGCCCCTGGTAGGCCGCCGGCACCCGGATCGACCCCGCCGTATCGGTCCCCAGCCCGATATCGGCCGCGCCCCGGGCCACCGCGACCGCCGGACCGCTGGTGGAGCCACCCGGAATCCGGTCCGGTGCGGCCGGATTCACCGGCATCCCGTACCCGCCGTTGCTGCCGGTCAGGCTGTAGGCGAATTCGTCGGTCCGGGCGATTCCACCGATCCGCGCGCCGGCCGACAGCAGCCGGGCGACCGCGTCCGCATGCCGGGGCGCGGGCCGCTGCTCTCGCTCGTAGGCCGGCACACCGGCGCCGACGGCGAATCCGGCCACCGCGAACAGGTCCTTCACCGCCACGACCCGGCCGGACAGCGGGCCCGGCGCCGCCGCGTCCACCAGTGGCGATCCGGTCACCCGCCAGACACTGGTATCGGTTCCCGGATCCACGGCGACTCCGGTCATCGCAACCGCTCCAGTACCCGGCGGGCGAAGGCGGTGTCGGCGGCCCGGCCGAAATCCGAGCGGCGCACCGCGGCATGGACCCCGCGTACCTGGTCGACGGCCTGCGAGATGGTGAAATCGGCCGCGGCACTGAGATACAGGTACGCCTGCCGGGGGTCGGCCTCGAACAGCCCGCTCACCAGTTCCACCGCGTGTGTCACGCACAACTCCAGCGCGGTGTTCAGATCGGCGTGCAATCCGGTCGGGATCAACAGTCCGTGCGCGGCGGCGAACGGCCCGATCCGGCCGCCGAACCCGCCGGCGATCTCGGCCGCCGGGATCAGGTCCACGGTCAGCCGGGCCCGCAACGGTGCTTCCAGCGCGGTCAGCGCGACCTCGCCGTCGCCCTGGGCGAAATGCGGATCGCCGATATACAGCAGGGCTTCCGGTACCTGGACCGGCAGGAACAGGGTGGCGCCCGCGGTGAGGAGTTTGACGTCGATATTGCCGCCGTGCGGCCCCGGCGGTACCGAGTTCACCCGCGTCCCGGTATCGGTGGCCACCCCGATGATGCCCAGGAACGGCGCCAACGGGAAGGTCGCGTGCCCGGCGCTGCCGGCGGCGTCGAGCGGCATGGTGGCGAACCAGCGGCCCTCGCCGGGAACGACCCGGCAGAACTGCCCGTAGTCACCGTCGAAACCGGCTCGGCCGCTGAGAACTCCGCGGCCGTGCCGGGTCGATATCACGCCGTAGGGCGCGCGCATGGTCAGCGCGTCGATCCGGACGGCGAGCAGATCACCGGGTCGCGCCCCGGCGACCGCGATCGGTCCGGTGACGATATGCGGTCCCGCCCCGGGTTCGCGGGTCCGCCGCGCGGCCACCGCCACCGCGTCCGCGAGCACCTCATCGCGGGCCACCCCGTGATTCCCGAAGTACCACAGCGGATCCGATCCCTGGTCCTCGAGGATGCCCTCGTGGCTGACGGTATCGATCACGACCGTGGATCCCGGTGCCACCGTGGCGACGGCGGTATCGGTCCGGCAGGGCAATCGGCCCCAGAGCACTGCGTCGGGTTCGGCCGGTACGTACGCCGTTCCCGGCTCGATTCCCGTCTCCTGCTGCAGGACCGGGAAGGCCGGGGCCTCTTCTTGCGATGCCAGCGTCGTCACCGCGACTCCTTATTGGTCCGACCATCTGATGCACCGACCATAAGAGGCACCGGACCGGGTCGCGACCGCGGCGACCGAACGTAACGACCGATTTACCGGACCGCAACAGGACCACGAAAAGCGCTGGCCATCGGTAACTTTGCCGAATCATTCCGCAGTCGGGAAGGTCCGCGGCGACAATTCGCGGACGGCTCCGTAGAATCCACGGCGAAGTCATATCCCGGTATTGGTCGGACCACTGGACGTCACCACCGGGTTTCACCGACAGCGGCCGTCCGGCCGGTTTCCAGGAGGGCCCGTATGACCCACGCATCGATCCCGCCGATGCGCCGCCGGGCGCGCAGTGTCAGCGCCGAGGTGGCCGCCCATCTGGAGAAGCTGATCGTCAACGGCGAGTTGCGGGCCGGCGACCGGCTCCCCCCGGAACGGGAACTGGCGGCGAGTATGAACATCTCCCGGTCTTCGCTGCGCGAGGCGATGTTCGAACTGGAAGCGAAGAAACTGGTCGAGCGGCGGCAGGGCCGGGGCAGTACGGTCGCCGATATCTCGCGCGCAGCGTCGGAACTGTACGGGAACCTGGCCGATCTCGATGTCGAACTCAACTACGCCACCGAACTGCGCGATCTGGTCGAGCCGCGGATCGCCGGACTGGCCGCGCTGCGCGCCGTCGACTCCAACCTGCTCTCGCTCGACGAGGTGCTCGCCCGGTCCCACGAGACCCTGTCGCCCGAGGATTCGATGCGTCTCGATATCGAGTTCCACACCCTGCTGGCCCACGCGGCACAGAACCCACTGCTGGTCACCCTGTGCACGATGACCACCGAATGGACACAGCGCACCCGGGTCCTGTCCCACCGCACCGCGCTCGGCCGGCGGATCTCCATCCAGGGCCACGAGTCGATCTACCGGGCGGTATCCGAACACGACGCGACCGCCGCCACGGCCGCGATGGAACAGCATCTGCGGGAAGTCCGCGAGATCAGTACCCCGAACAGCTGAGCTACGGACTCGCCGCGTATCGCCGAGTCCGTAACGCGATGCCGGGACAGCATCGTGGCCGGTTCAGCGCAGGGCTCGTTCGGTGGCTCGCCGAAAAGCGGACACACGATACACTGCAACCACTCAGT
>JABFXT010000850.1 GCA_013361595.1 Nocardia sp.
CCGATCTGGTCCGTATCGCGCCGGGGCCGAGGCGCCCGAGTACCGCGTCCAGCAGCAATGCCTGTAACCGCCCCCGGTGTACCGAATACTGCGGCCACCGATGCCCGGCCGCGACGCCGCGCGGTTCCCGCCAGATCTCGTTGCCGAATCTGTCGTAGTGCACCAGCTCGGAAGTGGCGACCCCCTGTGTGGCGAGGGTGTCGTGCAGGCCGAGTTCGGCGAGGACGCCGGTCGCGTGGGGCAGCAGATTTATGCCGACCCCCAGCGGGTGCAGGGTCTGCACCCGGTCGATCAGTTGCGCGTCGATACCTGCCGCATGCAGACTCAGCGCCGTCGTCAGCCCGCCGATTCCGGCGCCGACGATCAGAACCCTCACCGGGCCGGGTCCAGCAACGGTACGTAGGCGGGATTGAAACGCTCGTGCAGATGAGCGACCACGGTCGATCCGTGGTCGGAGAGCACGCTCTCCTTGTAGACGCAGGCCAGATTTTCCTGATTCCCGGCCACCGGCCACCGGGTGACCCCGGCGCCCAGTACGGTGCGCGCGAGATGACGACGGGCGGCGGCGAGGCTGTGCCCGATCGGCAACCGTTCGTCGGTGAGCAGGGCGGTGAGTTCGTCGTCGGTGGCCACCACCGCGACACTGTTCCAGGAGACGGCGGCGCCGTCGCCGGTGGTGAGGGTGGATCGGCGGACCACCACCGGGTCGGCATCGGCGCACCGCAATGCTGCCCGCACATCGGGGTCCAGGTCGCGTCCGAGGGTTGTGTGCTGGTCGGTGAGGTCGAGCGCCAGTGGGCGACCGACCAGCGCCTCCAGCAGCCTGGTCATGGAACCGTCAGCGCGCAGTAACATCCGGGTAACCGACGGTAAGTCCGATTCCGTTGTGTCCGTGAGGAATTCCGTCACCAGGTCGACGATACGGGGGTTCCGTCGGTGCGGCATTCCCGCCGGCGGAGATATAGGCCACCTGGCGAACGGCGGGGTATCGCCGCCGAAGCTGTCGAATTCGCCCCTTCACAACCAAGCGCTTGTTAGAATCCGGCGATGATCTCGACGGTCGTCTGGGGGACCGGCAATGTGGGCCGCGCCGCCATCCGGGCGGTCGACGCCCACCCCGGACTCGAACTCTGTGCTGTCCTCGTCCACGATCCCGCCAAGGCCGGCCGGGACGCGGGCGACCTGGCCGGGCTGGACCGGACTCTGGGCGTCGCCGCCACCACCGATATCGACGCGGTGCTGGCCGCCGCCCCCGGCGCGGTGGTGTACGCCGCCTCCGGCGAAATCCGGCCCGACGACGCCCTCGCCGATATCGTCCGTGCGATCGGCGTCGGCGCGGTGGTGGTGACACCGGCGCTCTACGCGCTCTACGACCAGCGCAACGCCCCGCCCGAGATGCGCGAACCGGTGCTGGCCGCGATCGGATCCGGCGGCGGCTCACTGTTCGTCTCCGGAATCGACCCGGGCTGGGGCAACGATGTGCTGCCGCTGCTCGTCAGCGGGCTGGGCAGTGTCGTCGAGGTGGTGCGCTGCCAGGAGATCTTCGACTACTCCACCTACGACCAGCCCGATTCCGTGCGCTACCTGGTGGGGATGGGCCAGCCCATGGACCAGGTGCCGCCCATGGTGATGCCCACTGTCCCGACCATGGTGTGGGGCGGCCAGGTGCGGCTGATGGCCCGGGCGCTCGGGGTCGAACTGGACGAGGTCCGGGAGACGGTGGAACGGCTCGCCCTGGAGGCCACCGTCGAGACCGCGACAATGGGCAAGTTCGAGGCCGGCACCCAGGGGGCGATGCGCTTCGAAGTGCAAGGGATCGTGGCCGGTGAACCGCGTATCGTCGTCGAACACATCACCCGGATCCATCCCTCCTGCGCGCCCGACTGGCCCGCGCCGCCCAACGGCGCGGGCGCGCACCGGGTGATCATCGAGGGACGTCCGCGGATCGAGGTCACCGTCGAGGCGACCGACGAAGGCGGCAATTACGCGGCGGGCGGCAACGCGACCGCCGTGGGCCGGCTGGTCGGTGCGATCGATTGGCTCGTCGCGGCCGAACCGGGCCTCTACGACGCGCTCGATGTGCCGCTGCGTACGGCGGCCGGAAAGCTGGGAAGGAACGGTCATGAGAGTTGACATCCCCGAAGGCAAGGATCCGATCGGTTACGTCTGGGGCGAGATGGTGCCCGAGATCGGCGTCGCCGCATCGAACTTCTCGCTGGCGGTGTACGCCCACACCACCCTCGGGCTGCGCGAGTTCGAGGCGGCCCGACTGCGGATCGCCCAGATCAACGGATGCGTGTTCTGCCTGGACTGGCGGACCGAACGCGACGGTGTGAAGGTCGAGGAGGGCTTCGACACCGCCGTCGCCGACTGGCGCGATACCGGCGTCCTCGACGACCGGTCCCGGCTGGCCGCCGAATACGCCGAACGCTATTCCCTGGACCACCACAATCTCGACGAGGACTTCTGGTCCCGGATGACCGCGCACTACAGCCAGGCCGAGATCGTGGAACTGAGTATGTGCCTGGGCTCCTGGCTGGCCTTCGGCCGGCTCAACCATGTACTCGGCCTCGACGCGGTCTGCGTACTCCCGGGGCATTCGGCCCCGAGCGCCCCGGGCGCCCGGCCGGGGGCCTGAATCCCCTGAGCGGGACCACCGCGGTGAACCGCGGTGGCGCTGGGTAATTGCGGCATATGAAGATTCGAGACCGTACCGCCGAGCCGTGCGGTGGCGGTATCCGGCCGGCTCCGGATACCGCTACGGCTACCGGTGGTGCCGCCCCGGGGTCGGTCGGCGCCGCCGGCCTCGCGATCGCGGTCTGCGCGAGCGTATTCCGGTCGAGCGGAAGCACCGGAGTGCCCGGTGCGGTCGGACTCGACGCGGGAGGTGGCCGATGAGACTACATATCGTCATCGAGGAGCTGCAGTTCTCCGAACGCGAGCTCGCCGGTGAACTGGCGGCGGTCGCCGTCCGGCACCGTAGTGAGCACGAGATCCACGACACCGCACAGGATCTGGCGGGCTGGTCGCAGGATCACCTCCGCGAACTGGATGTGCTGGCACCACGGTT
>JABFXT010000392.1 GCA_013361595.1 Nocardia sp.
CAAGCGCCCCAGGAGACGTCCTTGCCGGTGCGCGACTTCGGCCAGTGGTGCGGCCAACCGGGCCGTGTCGTATTCGAACGCCGGCCAGTCCGCACGCTGCCAGATGTACTTGCGGTACCCGGACACCATGCGGCGATAATACGCTCTATTCACCGCATATTCTGCGGCGAATAGAGCGTTCCTCCCTGATCAAAGGGCGGCGTCGTAGCTCGACAGCCAACAGGCCGTGGCTGACGATCACGGGTGTCGGCTGCGGTAGCTGCGATCATCGGCCCATCGACAGATGATTGCCGCTCAGATCCCCAGAACCAGTTTCGCCGTGGTGAAGTAGATGATCAGTCCGGTCGCATCGACCAGCGTCGTGACCATCGGTGCCGATACCACCGCAGGGTCGATGCGCAACCGCTTGGCCAGTAGCGGCATGGTGCCGCCGATCGTGGCGGCCCAGGCACAGATGAGCACCAGCGTCACCCCGACGACCACCGCGACCCGGGGGCCGACGAACAGCCCGCCGATGACGACACCTACCACCGCGAGCATCGTCCCCAGCACGAGCCCGACCCGGCATTCCCGCCAGATGACCTTGAACAGGTCGCCCCCGCGGACCTCGCCCACCGCGACGGCACGCACACACGCCGTCGCCGCCTGCGCGCCCGCGTTTCCGCCCGCGCCGATGAGCAGCGGAATGAACAACGCCAGCTGCGCGGCCTGCTCGAGAGTCGCCTCGAAGAAGCCGGTCACGGTCACCGTCAGCGTCGCCGCGACCAGCAGCAGCATCAGCCACAGCGCGCGGTAGCGGGCGAGCTGGAACACCCCGGCCGCCATATAGTGCCCCTCCCAGGGGGCCGAACCGGCCTGTTTGGCGACGTCTTCGCTGTCGGCGGCTTCGATGACCTCGACGGCGTCGTCGATGGTGAGCAGCCCGACCAGCCGGTCCTCGCTGTCCACCACCGGGAGGTTGATGTCGTTGGTCTCGCGCATGAGGCGGGCGGCCTTCTCGGCCGAATCGGTGGCCCGCACGAAGGCCGGTTCGGTGACCACCAGGTCCGCGACCATGGTGTCGGGGCCGGTGAGGACCAGTTCCCGGAGTTCGACGATGCCCTGCAGCCGGCGGCCGGCGTCCACCACCGGCAGCGTGTACACGGTTTCGGCGTTACCGCCTTTGAGCCGGACCGTGCGCAGGGCGTCGGCGACGGTGAGGGTCCCCGGGATGGCGACGACCTCGGGTGACATGTACCGGCCGACCGAGCCCTCGGGGTAGCCGAGCAGGGCGGCGGTCATCCGGCGCTCGCGGGGGCTCAGCCCGGCGAGAGCCTTCTTCGCCACCTTCGCGGGCGCCTCGCGCAGCATGCGTGCCCGGTCGTCGGGAGCCATGCCCTCGACAAGTTCGCGGAAGCTCTGATCACGTAGGCCCTGCAGGATCTGCTGCTGATCGACCGGTTCGAGTTCCTCGAACACCGCGAGCGCCAGATCCTTGTCCAGCAATCGGAACGCGACGCCGGCCTCGACCGCGTCCATCCGGGCGAGTTCGTCGGCGATCACGTGCGGCGGATGATTGTCCAACCAGTGCAGCGCGGCATCCACGCGGTGGCTTGCCACCACGTCCTGGAGGGATTCCGACAGCGTCGTCGGCACTTCGATGAGATCGATCTGCGACATGAGAAGTCCTCGGCACAGCAGTGAATAGCGAGTGATTTCGAAGGAAAGTCACACCGCGAGGCGCCGAGCCGGGCCGCTCCGCTTGCAGTCGCTGCTAGCGGAAGCGCGGGCGGACGACGCCGCGCGGCCTTCGACTGGGAGGTTCGCTGCGCATTGCAACACCACCTCCTCATCAGGTCGCCGCCGCGCGCGTTGATTCACGCCCGATCGGGAAAACTGTCTGTGAATGCGAACGCATCCGTGATCAGAATACATCCTGATCATGGGAAGTCCGCATCGCAACGTTCGTCACACGGCGTTTCACATTCCCGGGCGTGTCCGGAGACCGGTCGCGGGACGGTGGACGGGCGACCTGCACCGGGCTGCGGGCGCACCCGGCGCGGCGTAACGCTCTCGGCGGAGGCCGCACCCACCTGCCGGGCTCACCGGACGTGGATCGCGTCCTCCACGTCCGGCCAGGTTCGGGTGTGCCGCACCCATTCGGGGACCGGGCCGTGCTGCACACCGAAGAGGTAGAGATAGGGCACCAGACCGTGCAGCGCTTCGTGCACGCCGAGGCGGTCGTCGATCATATGGGTGATGCCGAGTTCGGCGCAGTGCAGTGCCTTGTCGGCACGTTGGCGGCAGAACCGGATATTGGTGCGCGCGATACCTGTCCGGCGGTAGAAATCATGGTGGTCGAGCCAGCGCACGGTGCGTTCCTGGACCCGGGGGCCACATTTGGAGATCACCCAGGCGCGGCCACCGAACCGGGCCACCAGCCGGGGCAGCACCTCGAAGGCATGCGCGGTGGGCGGGGTGTTCATGGCTTCTTCGGCTCCGCCGGAGAGAAAAACGGTATCCGCCGCGCCGGCGGCGAGCTCGGCCCCCTGGATCACCCGGCCGAAATCCACGCCGAGTGTCGGTTGTCCTGTGTTCATATCGCACCCCAGTGTGACCCGTCCGCCCGGCTCGGACCACCGGTTTTCGCCGCTCCGCACCGGGGCGCAGGGCAGCGGCACGGACCGGCCGCTACGCCGCAATTCCGCGCGGGCAGCGTGCAACCGTTGCCCGCATCGTGAGTCCTCGACAGAGTGGAGGTCGAGATATCTCGCGACGGCCCCCGGGCCCGACATCTGAGGAGAGTGCTGTGCGCTTCGGAATCTTCATCCCGCAGGGGTGGCGTCTCGACCTGGTAGGTCTCGAACCCGCCACCCACTGGGAGGTGATGCGGGGTCTGGCCGCCCGCGCCGACGCGAACCCGGTGTGGGAGTCGCTGTGGGTGTACGACCATTTCCACACCGTCCCGGAGCCCACCGACGACGCCACCCACGAGGCCTGGACGCTGATGTCGGCCTTCGCCGCGACCACTTCGCGGGTGCGCCTGGGCCAGATGTGTACCGCGATCAGTTACCGCAACCCCG
>JABFXT010000820.1 GCA_013361595.1 Nocardia sp.
GAAATGATCGGAGGCATGATCCGAGACTATGGCCCGGCCGGGCCCCCGGGCTTCTCCGAAATTGCGGTGTCGGGCCGCCGGTCGGACAACCCGTGCATGAAGATGTAACACCCCGGGATCCGTGGCGCGCCGTCGGCGAATTTCGCCTGGTACTCCGACGGTGGAACACCCACCACTTCGGCGAATTTGCGGGAGAACGAACCCAGACTGCTGTAGCCGACGAGGACACAGACCTCGGTCACCGTGGTGTTGGTCGCCCGCAGCAGATCCTGCGCCCGCTCGATCCGGCGTTCGGCCAGATACACCGCGGGCGTCCTACCGTAGGTGGCCGCGAAACAACGCAGGAAATGGTATTTCGATCCTCCGGCGGCCGCGGCCATACCGTCGAGGTCCAGCGGACGGGCGAATTCGCGATCGACCAGATCGCGTGCGCGCCGTAGATGCGGCAGCAGATCCCGGGGTACCGGCCGGCCCGTCACGACGACCTAACAGAAGGGCGCGAGGTCGTCGAAACGCATCGACGCCCGGCCCGCGGTACGCCAGGCCCGGGCGGTGAGATCGACATCCTCGTCGGTGACGAGATTGCCCATCACCCGGACCGCGGTGCGCTGCAAGAACTTCGAACGCATCACCGGCGGTCCGCCGATCGGAACCATACGCGGATGGGTGGCCAGACCCGCTATGCGCCGCGCCACCGAATAGGTCCGGCCGTACTTCGCGCGCAGCAGCTCCGGCCACACCCGGGTGAGATCGGGCTCGTCCAGCAGGTCGGCGAGCATATGCCCGCCCTCGAGGCCGTAATCGATTCCTTCACCGTTCAACGGGTTCACACAACCGGCGGCATCACCGAGCAGCGCCCAGTTCCGGCCCGCGATCCCGGAAACCGCGCCACCCATCGGCAACAGCGCCGAAGAGACCGCGCGCACCGAACCGTGCAGCTCCCATTCCGCGCGGCGCAGCTCCGTATAGTGCTCGAGCAGCGGCTTCAGCGCGATATTCGAGGGCCTGCGCTCGGTGGCCAGCGAGCCGACACCAATGTTCACCTCACCGTTGGCGAGCGGGAAGACCCAGCCGTAGCCGGGCACCAGTTCGCCCTCGGCATTGCGCAACTCCAGATGTGAGGTGATCCACTGATCGTCGCTGCGGCCGGAAGAGATATAGGCCCGGGCCGCCACCCCGAAGGCGTATCGGCGATGCCAGGACCGCCCGAGCATCTTGCCGACCGGAGAGCGAACACCGTCGGCCACGATCAGAGTCCGGCAACCGATCTCGTGCGATGCGTCACCCACCCGGACGGTCACGCCGGTGACCCGCTCACCGTCGCGTGCGATATCCACGACTTTCGCGCCGTCCCGCATCCGGGCCCCGGATTTCACGGCGGTCTCGCGCAATTTGTCGTCGAGTTCGGTACGCGGGATCGCGCTGCCGTAGGTCGGGAACGAACCTCCGGGCCAGGGTAGAAGGGCCTCGCCGCCGAAACCGGCCATCCGCAGACCGTGGTTGACGGTATGCGCCCGCACCCACTCGCCCAACCCCAGATGTTCGAGTTCGGCGGTGGCGCGCGGCGTCAGGCCGTCGCCACACGTCTTGTCCCGGGGGAAGGTCGCGGAATCCAGCAGCAGCACATCGCGACCCGCGCGCGCGGCCCAGGCCGCGGCCGCCGAACCGGCCGGACCGGCACCCACCACCAGCACCTGTACGTGTGCGGGCAGCGCGTCCCGGTCGGTATCGGATGGCGTGGCTTCGGGTGCACCCATGCGGTCAATAGTTACAGGCCGTCGCCGGCGATGTCGATGGCGGTACGGTGCACAGCATGAGCGTGTCAGGCCCGGAGGCGGAAGCGGAGCGTGACCACGTAGGGCCCGCGCTCATGCTCAATCAATACAGTGACGGTGTTCATGGGCGTTCCGACGTGAACACGCTAGGTTCATCACCGTGGGGTCGGACGCATCCTTGGGAGAAGGTATGAGCACATCTGCTGTGAGCGAAGCCGGCACGGTGGTGGCGGGGGTCGACCTAGGAGACCCCGCGCTCGCCGAAACCGTCCGCAACGGCCTCGAAGAAGTGGAGAAACTGCTGGTCGAGGAACTGTCCTCCGGGGCGGCTTTCCTCCAGGAAGCGGCACTGCACCTGGCCAGGGCCGGTGGTAAACGATTCCGGCCGCTGTTCACGATCCTCACCGGCCAGCTGGGCCCCCGGCCCGGCGATCCGGATCTGGTCACCGCCGGCACCGTCGTGGAACTCGTGCACCTCGCCACCCTCTACCACGACGACGTCATGGACGAGGCCACCATGCGCCGCGGCGCCACGAGCGTGAATTCCCGCTGGGGCAACAGCGTGGCCATCCTCGCCGGCGACTACCTCTTCGCACACGCATCCCGGCTCACCTCCACCCTCGGCCCCGACGCGGTACGCATCATCGCCGAAACCTTCGCCGAACTGGTCACCGGTCAGATGCGTGAAACCATGGGCGCCCGCGAAGCCGGCGACCCGGTCGCCCACTACCTGCGCGTGGTCTGGGAGAAAACCGGCTCCCTGATCGCCGCCTCCGGCCGTTTCGGCGGCACCTTCTCCGGTGCCGACGACGACCACGTCGAACGCCTCGCCCGCCTCGGCGACGCCGTCGGCACCGCCTTCCAGATCTCCGACGACATCATCGATATCTCCTCGGAATCGGCCCAATCCGGGAAAACCCCCGGCACCGACCTCCGTGAAGGCGTTCACACCCTCCCGGTCCTCTACGCGCTGCGCGACGAAGGCCCCGACGGCGACCGCCTCCGCACTCTGCTGGCGAAACCGCTGGAATCCGACGCCGAAGTAGCTGAAGCGCTGGAACTGCTCGGCCGCTCCCCGGGCATGACGCGGGCAAAAGAAAAACTTCGCGAATACGCCGATATCGCCCACGCGGAACTGGACGCGCTCCCGGCGGGACCGGCCAACGACGCGCTCGTCCGCCTGGTCCGATACACGATCGAACGGGTCGGCTGAGTTTTTGGCGCGCTGGCGCGCGCGGGGTTGAGGCCCCCTTGGTCTCGCCGTTCAGGCCTCGAGACTCGC
>JABFXT010000116.1 GCA_013361595.1 Nocardia sp.
CCTGGGCGGCGACCCGGTCGGCCCGGCTGCGCTCGATACCGGCCGAGTCCAGGAATGCCGTCAGCTGCTGCTGCGTTCCGTCGGCGGCGGCATTGAGATCTCGTGCGTCGAACGGCACGCTCACCTCGAGGTCGCCGACCCGCAGCGTGCCGGGTGGAGCCTCGATCGGTGCGGCGGGCGGGGCGGCGGGTGGTGCCTCGTCGAGCGCCGGGTATACCGCCGCGGGCCAGGGGCCGGTTCCGGGCGTCGCCGCCGGGATCGGTGCCGCGGGCGCCTGGACTCCGGGGACCGGGTAGGTGAACTGTGCGGTGGCCGCGGTGACGGTATCGGTCACCGAGCGCATTGCGGCTCCGGTGGCGTCTTGGATCGCACCGACGGCCGCGCCGAACGGATCGGCAGCCGGATCCGGTGCGGCCGGAAGCAGTCCGGCGGGCACGGTGGGCAGCGCCGGCAGCGCGACGGGAAGGGCGGGTGGCGCGGATGGAGCGGGAACCACTTCGGCATGGGCGGTGGCGGCGCCGATCAGTGTCGCGATGAGCGGTACGGCTCCCGCCGCGACGACCGATCCGGCAGCGCGCCGGGACCGGACGGGTGTCCTGTGCTTGCCCATGGTGGCCCCTCTCCGGAGATTATCTGATTGCCAGATATTAGCTCCGGGGTGGCGCCGGATCGGGGAGGTCGGCCGGTTCAGCCCACTTTGCGATCGCCGGCCGGTTTCTCGGGCGCGCCGGTTTCCACGTTTTCGGCCGTGACGGCCGGGGTTCCGGGGGAGGGGGCCGGCGGCCGGCGACCCGCCGCGCCACGCACGATCTCCTCGCCCTCCTCGCTGTCGCTGTAGACCGCCTCGAGCGCGAGCCGGGCGAAGATCCACTGCTCGGTCGCCGCCATCTGACCGCGGGTGCGGCCGAGGAAGGTGACGAACCATTGGAAGATGGTGGTGATCCGGCTCCGATAGCCGACCAGGTAGTACAGGTGCAGGGCCAGCCAGGCGAGCCAGGCGATGAAACCGCCGAACTCCAGCTTGCCGACCTGGCAGACCGCGCTGAACCGCGAGATCGTCGCCATACTGCCCTTGTTGAAATAGCTGAACGGCTTGCGATCCTGTGCCGTCTGTTTACCCGCGAGCTCCGATTTGATCTGCTTCGCGGCATAGGTCGCGCCCTGGATGGCGCCCTGGGCCTGCCCCGGTACGCCGGGAACCGACATCAGGTCGCCGACGACGAAGACGTTCGGATGCCCCTTCACGGTGAGATCGGGTTCCACCACGACCCGCCCGGCCCGGTCGACCTCGGTGCCATCGGACTGGTCGGCGAGCATCTTGCCCAGGGGGCTGGCCTGGACACCGGCCGACCAGACCTTGCACGCCGATTCGATCCGGCGGCTGGTGCCGTCGGCGTCCTTCACCGTGACCCCGTGCGCGTCCACATCGGTGACCAGGGCATTGAGCTGGATCTCGACACCCATGGATTCCAGGCGCCGCTGCGCCTTACCGCCCAGTTTCGGGCCCATCGGTCCCAGGTCCGCTCCGGCGCCCTCGACCAGGATGACCCGGGCGTCGCGTGGATCGATGTTGTGGAAGGTCCCCTCCAGGGTGCGGTCGGACAATTCGGCGATCTGCCCGGCCAGTTCGACTCCGGTGGGACCGGCGCCGACCACCACGAAGCTGAGCAGACGGTCGCGTTCCTCCTGGGTCTGCGCGACCTCGGCCTGTTCGAAGGACCCGAGGATGCGGCCGCGTAGTTCGAGGGCGTCGTCGATGGTCTTCATACCCGGCGCGAAAGTGGCGAACTGATCGTTGCCGAAATACGACTGCTGTGCGCCGGTGGCCACGATGAGGCTGTCGTAGGGGGTCTCCGTCGATTCACCGAGCAGTACCGAGGTGACAGTACGTTTCGCGAGGTCGATTTCGGTGACCTCGCCCAGCAGCACCCGGGCGTTCTTCTGTTTGCGCAGTACCAGCCGGGTCGCCGGGGCGATCTCGCCGACGGACAGGATGCCGGTGGCGACCTGGTAGAGCAACGGCTGGAAGAGATGGGTGGTGGTCTTGGAGATGAGGGTGACGTCCACATCGGCACGTTTGAGGTGTTTGGTACCGAACAGGCCGCCGAAACCCGATCCGATCACCACGACGCGGTGCCGGTCGTTCCCAACTGGTTGCGTGCTCATGGTCGCTCCTCGCCGGCGGGGGCGCCGGTGCCGTGGTGATCATTTCCTGACAACGCACACGGTAGTAGCAGTAGCCGTGAACGACACAGTCCGATGTCCGTTGTTCACCCGCGGTGGTGCGGCAACTCACCACGATAGCCATTGCGTTGCGGTCACGGCGGGAGGCGGGATGATACCGATTCGGCGGAAACAGCTCAGTCGATGCAACAAAGACAATACGATGGATGCTGTCTCTCAGGAGGTTTCGCCATGGTCACCGTCGACCGTGCCGCCACGCCCCGAGCGCGTGCGCGCACCGATACCGAGAATTCGGCGCTCATCGAGATCCCGCACCGAAGTATGGTCGACCGTCTGCTGTTGAAGGTTCCCAACCGGCCGCGGACGCTGGCCACACCGCCGCAGGGTAGTGAGACCGTCGCGGTCCGTGGTGACGCGGGCCTTCCCTATATGGGGCGCACCTTCCACTACATGCGCTGGGGTCCGGCGGAGATGCTGGACAAATACCGCCGCTTCGGGCCGGTCAGCATCAACAGTTCGCTGGGGATGGACCGGGTGTTCGCGGCCGGACCCGAGGCATTGGACGAGGTGGTGGGCCGCCGCCGCCGCGATTTCGGGCAGGGCTGGGACTACTTCATCGGACCGTTCTTCCGCCGCGGCCTGCTGCTGCTGGAATTCGACGAGCACATGTTCCACCGCCGGATCATGCAGCAGGCATTCACCCGCGAACGGCTGGAGGCCCATCTGGCAGAACTGACCCCGGTGGTCCGTTCGAGTATCGGCCGCTGGGTACCGGAGGGGCAGGGTGCGACCCGTACCGTGCAGTTGTTCCCCGCGATCAAAGAACTCGCCCTCGATATCGCCGGCGAGACCTTCATGGCCGTCGAGGTCGGTGACCAGCGCAAGGAACTCACCGACGCGTTCGTCGCCTGTACCCATGCCGGGCTGGCGATCGTGCGCCACAATGTGCCCGGTGGCAAATGGCGGGCCGGGTTGCGCGGTCGCCGGGTGCTCGAGGACTATTTCACCGCGATGCTGCCGGCGAAACGGCGCAGCGACGCACCCGATTTCTTTTCCGGCCTGTGCCACGCGCGGGCCGAGGACGGTTCGGTGTTCAGCGACGCCGATGTGGTCAACCATATGATCTTCCTGATCATGGCCGCGCATGACACCACCACGACCACCGCCACGGCCGTCGCCTACTACCTGGGCAAACACCCGGAGTGGCAGCAGAAGGTACGGGAAGAGGTGCTGGCACTGGACCTGGACAACCAGTCCCCGTCCATCGCCGACCTGGATTCGCTCCGCAATCTCGACCTGGTCGTGAAGGAGAGCCTGCGGCTCATGCCCCCGGTCCCCGGGATGGTACGCCGAGCCGTCCGCGATACCGAGATCCTCGGTCACTACATTCCGGCCGGGACACCAGTGGACCTCGGCTACCAGGTCAACCACCTGCTCGAGGAACTGTGGACCGACCCCGAGGTCTTCGACCCGTTGCGGTTCTCCGAGGAGCGGCGCGAGGACAAATCGCACCGGCTGGCCTGGATGCCCTTCGGTGCCGGTTCGCACAAATGTATCGGCATGCACTTCGGAACGTTCGAGGTCAAGACGATCATCTCGGCGCTGGTCCGCGACTACGAGTGGAGTTTCCCGGAGAACTACCGCATGCCGTGGGGTTTCACCACGATCCCGTTCCCCCGCGACGACGCTCCGATGCGGTTGCGCCGGCTCACCTGAGGACATCCGGCACACCCGGGCCCGAAACGGATCCGGGCCCCGTGTCGCCACGGGGCCCGGACCACTGCGGTCGCGTGGTTCAGCGGCCGGCCAGCAGTTTCTCGGCGATCGTCGTATCGGTTTCGGCGCCGTCCTGGTAGCCGCCCTCATTGTTCATCGCCGTCATGATCGCCAGCGTGTAGCGCTCACCCGGCCCGGCGAAACCGACCGAGTTCACCACCCAGCCGCCCTGCTCCTCGGACCAGCCGTTCTTCAGGCCCGGCCGCATGGCCGAGCCGGCTCCCCAGACACCCCAGTGCTGGTTGGAATCGACCCGCCGCATCAGATCCAGCAGGTAGCCGCGGTCGTCGGGGTGCATCCGGTCCAGCACATTCGACATGAGCCGATCCAGGTCGGCGGCGGTCGTCTTCTGGAAGCCCCAGTTCGGGCGGCCGTTGGGGGAGGGCTCGGGCCGCAGGCTGGTCATACCGTTCGCGCGGAACGCGTTGTTGAACGCCAGGCCGTCGAAGCCGGAGTATTTGTTCCACAGGATGTCGGTGGCCTGGTCGTTGGAGGTCGACATCATCTGCTCCATCAGCGCCCGATCATCCGGCGACAGCGCGATCGCGCCGACACGGGCCCGGTTGAGCAGATCGGAGGCGATGGCGAGTTTGATGGTGGACGCGGTGAACACCATGTCCTCGGCGTGCGGACTCGCGTACACCGCACCGGTCTGGCGGTCTCTCAGGACATAGCCGGTCACCCCGGGGCGGGAATCCAGGTACGAGTTCACCGACTCGACGCGGGCGGCCAGATCGCAGTCGAGCCCGTTCGCGCAGCCCTGGGTGTGGGCGTGCGGCACGGCGTCGGCCGACGGCAGGCCGGAGGGCACACCGGCGAACAGGATCGCGGCGGCGGCAAGGACAGTGGCGGGTGCGGCCACGCGGGGAACCGCACCGGTGAGCTGGGGGGAACGCACGAGGAAACACCTTGTCATATCGGCGCTCTGCGCGCACGTTTTCCCCCGGACTGCTAGCGGACGCGCGCGGTCAGCGCGGCGGCGGCGCGGCCGTTGAGGCGATAGCAGTGTTCGAACGCTTCGGTGTGTTGATCGCGAGGCCACGAGTGCAGAACGACGGTGCGTCCGTAGTGCCGGGAGTTGACGAGCTCCCACCTGTCACCGGACCGGCGGACGGTGAACCCGTCTTTCGGTATCAAGGGCACAACCAGCGCTTTCATCGACGCGAACCAGCCTTTCGTGCGGTAACCGTTCCTCCCGGAGTTGCACTGTGACACAGTGCGTGCGCGAGATCCCGGCCATACGACCGCGTGTCGGCGACTCATGTGCGCTAAATCACTGTGCGCTCCGGCTTGTTATCCGGTAGAAGCCGTTGGCGCTAGGGACATTCGGGTGATGATCGCCTGTCCTCGGCTTGTCCGGTCCGTCGTGGGGGCTTGGCGAGCGCTGTCGGGCAGCGAGCGTATAAAAGGGGCGACGATGCGCCCGTGCGAGCTGTGCGGACGCGGCCGAGGACGGCGACCGGAACCGAGCGAAAGGGCGGAGATGCCGCTGCACATCCACCGCGCCGAACGCGCGGACACGCTGGTCGCCGCGCTGGCCGGGATGCTCGCCGATCCGCTGCCCGATCCCTTCGCCACCGAGGTGGTCGCGGTGCCGGCCAAGGGCGTGGAACGCTGGCTGGCGCAGCAACTCTCGGGCGTGCTGGGAGCTGCCGGCGCCGCCGGTGACGGTATCGCGGCGAATATCCGGTTCCCGGCGCCGGCCGCGCTGATCGAGGAGATATCCACGCGGATCGGAGGTCCGGCCGCGCCCGACGACCCCTGGTCGCCCGACCGGACGGTATGGACGCTGCTGCGGGTAATCGACGAATCGGTGCACGAACCGTGGTGCGCCGTCCTCGCCCGGCACCTCGGACTGGACCCGGACGGACCCGCCGGCGATCCGGAACCCATCGGCGCGGAGGCCGGGCCGGCCACCCCGGCCGAGCACCGGCGTGGCCGCCGTTACGCGACCGCCGCCCGGCTGGCCGCGCTGTTCGACGGTTACGCCGTTGCGCGCCCGAGCCTGATCACCGAGTGGTCGGCGGGCGCCGATACCGACGGCACCGGTCGCCCGCTACCCGACGATCTGGTCTGGCAGCCGGCACTGTGGCGGCGGTTGCGCGACGCGGTGGGTGCCCCCGATCCCACCGAACGATTCCGCACGACCTGCGCGCGGTTGCGAGCCGAACCGGGAGCGGTGGACCTGCCGTCGCGGCTTTCCCTCTTCGGCGCGACCCGGCTGCCCGACGCTCACCTGGCGGTGTTCACCGCGCTGGCCGAACACCGGGATCTGCATCTGTGGCTGGCCCATCCGAGCCCGGTCATGTGGGACTCGCTGGCCGGTTCGCCACCGAAATCGCGACGCGTGGACGATGATTCGGCGTCCCTGGTGCGGCATCCGCTGCTCGCGGGGCTGAGTCGCGATATCCGGGAACTCCAATTGCGCCTGCCCACCGCCACCACCGATACGCGGTATCCGGCGCCGGCCGGTCCGGCTGCTCCCGGCGATGCCGCGGCGGACCGGCCTTCCGACCGTGACGCGAGCCGGACAACCGTGCCGGACCGTGCTCCCGGGACCCTGCTGGAACGATTGCAGCGGAGTATTCGGGACGACCACTGGCCGCCCGAGGCGGGGGAGTGCGGGGCGGACGGCAGTGTGCAGGTGCACTCGTGCCACGGTCCGGTCCGGCAGGTGGAGGTGCTGCGGGAATGCTTGCTCGGGCTCTTCGCGGCCGATCCTTCCCTCGAACCACGCGATGTGCTCGTCATGTGTCCGGAGGTGGAGACCTTCGCGCCCCTGCTCCGTGCCGCGTTCGGGCACCCCGCGACGGCGGGTGCCGAATCCCGTGTCACCGTGGCGCATCCGGGCCATCTACTGCGGGTGCGTCTGGCCGACCGGGGCCGGGCGGTGACCAATCCGCTGCTCGGTGTGATCGTGACACTGCTGGAGCTGGCCCGCAGCCGGGTCACCGTCACCGAGGTGCTGGACCTCGCGGCCTGCGAACCGGTACGCCGCGCCTGCGGATTCGACGACGACGATATCGAGCGGATGCGGGAGTGGGCGGTCGAGGCCGGTGCCCGGTGGGGGATCGGCCGCCGGCAGCGTCACGCGTTCGGCCTGGGCGACTTCGAGCAGAACACGGTGAACGCGGCGGTGGACCGGATCCTGCTCGGAGTGACCGCCGACGAGAGTTCACAGGGCTGGCTGGATCGGGTACTACCGCTCGACGATGTGGACAGCAACGATATCGACCTGGCGGGCCGGTTCGCCGAATACATAGACCGGCTGGCCTCGGTGCTGCGGGATCTGCAGGGGCCCGCGCCCGCCGCGCAGTGGTCGGCGGTACTGGACCGGGCCCTCGATCTGTTGACCGATGTGCCCGAGTCGCAGGCGTGGATCCGTACCGGGGCACGTCGTGAACTGGCCGCCGCCACCGCCCATGCCGGCGAGGTGGAACTGCGGCTCGCCGATATCACCGGCCTGCTGCAGAGCCGGATCGCGGCCGCGCCGACCCGCGCCAATTTCCGCACCGGGGAGCTCACCGTGTGCGCGATGACCCCGATGCGGTCGGTCCCACACCGGGTGGTGGTAATGCTCGGGGTGGACGACGAGGTCTTCCCACGCGGTGCCGGGATCGACGGTGACGAGGTGCCGGCCCGCGAACCTCTGCTGGGCGAACGAGATCCGCGTTCCGAGGACCGCCAGTTGCTCTTGGACGCGATCACGGCCGCCCGCGACACCCTGGTGATCGTCCACACCGGCGCCGATCCCGTCACCGGCGCCTATCGGCCCCCCGCGGTGCCGATCGCCGAACTCCTGGATGTGCTGCGGGTACACGCCGGTGCCGCGGGGGCGGCGGCGGTGCTCACCCGGCATCCGTTGCAGGCCCACGACCCCCGCAACTTCGCCGCGGACCGGCCCTTCGGCTTCGATACCGTCGCCTTCGCGGGCGCCCGGGCCCTCGCCGGAACACCGGTCGCGCCGCCGCGACTGCTCACCCGGAACCTGCCCGGCGCCGAGATCACCGAAGTCGGGCTGGCCGAGCTCGTCGCCTTCCTGGAACATCCGGTACGCGGTTTCCTGTGGCAGCGGCTGGGTGTGCGGGTGCCCGATCAGGAGGACGAGATCGCCGACCGGCTTCCCATCGAGTTCGGCGGACTCGACACCTGGGCGCTCGGTGAACGCATGCTCGCCGCCCGACTGGCCGGTGCCGACCCGGCCGAACTGCGGGCCGCCGAATGGCGGCGCGGGATCCTGCCCCCGGCCGAACTCGGCCGGACCGTCCTGGAACAGGTCGAACGCACGGTCGAAACCCTGGTCCGCGCGGCCGGTCCCGATTACGCGCAGCCGCCGCGTGATATCGATATCGCGCTCGATCTGGGCGAGGGCCGCCGCCTCACCGGGACGGTCGCCGATGTACACGGGGAACTGCTGGTGCGCACCACCTATTCGCGAGTCGCGCCGAAACACCGGATCGCGGCCTGGGTTTCGCTGCTGGCGCTGGCCGGCACCGAGAACCGGGCGTGGCGGGCCGCGGTGACCGGCCGGGGCCGGTTCCCCACACCGGCCTGGCGCGCCGAACTGACCGCGCCCGGCGCGGCCGACGCGACGACGATCCTGCGCACCCTGGTCGCGCTCCGCGATACCGGGCTCACCGAACCGCTACCCATCTCCACCGCCACCACGGCGGCCTACGCCGAAGCCCGATACCGGCGGCTCACACCGGAGGAAGCGATCGCGGCCGCGGACCGGGAGTTCGGCGGCGGCGACAAGACCAGGGATTTCGCCGAGCACACCGACCGTAATCTGCGCTATGTCTGGGGTCCCGCACCGGATCTGCGTGATCTCACCGCCGCGCCCGCGCCCGCCGGGGAACCGGTCGAGAACACCCGTTTCGGATCGATCGCCCGCCGGCTGTGGGTGCCGTTGCTACGCGCCGAACAGCAGGGGGCGCCGTGACCGCCGGATACGCGCGCGACCCCGGGACGGAGCAACCGTGACGACCACGACCACGATTCCGGCGGCGGCACCGGAAGCGCCGGGCAATGCCTTCGAACTGTGCGGCCCGTTGCCGGCGGGCACCACGGTGCTGGAGGCGAGCGCGGGGACCGGGAAGACCTATGCCATCGTCGGTCTCGCGGTCCGGTACATCGCCGAGGCCGGGGTGGATATCTCCCGGCTGCTGCTGGTGACCTTCAGTCGCGCCGCGACCCAGGAGTTGCGTGAGCGCACCCGGGACCGGTTCGTCGCGGTCGCCGCCGCACTCGCCGATCCCGCCGCCGCCCGGGTTTCCGCCGACGAACTCGTTCGTCATCTCGCGGAGGCCGATCCGGCCGAGGTCGGCCTGCGCCGCACCCGGTTGCGTGCCGCTCTCTCGGATTTCGACGCGGGGGTCATTGCCACCACCCACAGTTTCTGCCAGCGCATGCTGGCCGAACTCGGGCTGGCCGGTGATCACGAGCCCGGGGCCCGGCTGGTGGAAGAGGCCGACGATCTGATCCGCACCGTCGTCGACGATCTGTACCTGAGCCGCTATGCCCGCACTCCGGCACCGTTCTCGGTGAAACAGGCCCAGCGGTTCGCACTGGCGGCGGTCCGGGACCGGCAGGCCCGCCTCGCCCCCGATACCGACGATGCCTCGGCGCAGCGGGTCGAATTCGCGGCCGCGGTCCGGGCCGAAACCGAACGCCGGAAACGTCTCGCGGGCTTGCGCGATTTCGACGATCTGCTGGTTCTGCTTCGCGATATCCTCGCCGATCCGGCGCGTGGCCCGGCCGCGTGCAAGCGGATCCGCGACCGCTACCGGGTGGTGCTGGTCGACGAATTCCAGGACACCGATCCGCTGCAGTGGGAGATCCTGCGCCGGGCCTTCCACGGCCACAATCCGCTGGTGCTGGTGGGTGATCCCAAACAGGCGATCTACGCGTTCCGGGGCGCCGAGGTACTGAGTTATCTCGACGCGGTCGGGCATGCCACCGCGCGTCGCGAACTGACCACCAACCGCCGCAGCGATGCCGGGCTGCTCGCCGCGCTCGAACATCTACTGGGCGGTGCGGCACTGGGCCACGACGAGATCGTGGTGCCCACCGTGACACCGACCCAGCCGCCGTCCCGATTGCGCGGCCCGGCCGAACTGATCACTCCGCTGCGGCTGCGCTGCCTTCCGCGCACCGGAGCCGGCCACCGGGGTGTGTCCGGATTCCCCAATATCCATCGGCAGCGGGCCCGGGTCGCGGCCGATCTGGCGGCCGATATCGTCGCACTGCTGGAATCCGGGACCGTCGTGACGGATTCGCCGCGCGCCCGCGCCGGCGCGCAGCTCACGGAAACCGCACCGCCTGCGACGGGAGAGCGGACGATCGGGCCCGGCGATATTGCCGTCCTGGTCCGTACCCATACGCAGCTCGAGGTGGTG
>JABFXT010000682.1 GCA_013361595.1 Nocardia sp.
ATAGAAGATATTGAACAGCGCGAACGCCTCCACCCGCCGGGAGCCGGATTCGGCCGCGAGGTAGGCCCGGACCGCCGGATTGAACAACGCCCCGGCGAATCCGGTGGCGGCGGACGCGATCAGCAGCGCGGGCAGGCCGGTGGCGAATACGAGCAGGGCGAAACCGCCCGTGCGCAGCAGACATCCGGCCACGATGAGGGGTTTGTAGCCGAGCCGGTCGGCCAGGGTGCCGCCGATCAGGAACATGCCCTGCTGGGAGAAGTTGCGCACCCCCAGCACCAGGCCCACCGCCCAGGCGGCGAGTCCGAGCGGCCCGGCCAGATACCCGGCCAGGAAGGGCATCAACATATAGAAACCGAGGTTGATGCCGAACTGGTTGATCATCAGCAGCCGTGCCGGGGCGTCGAAACTGCGGAAGGTGGCGATCGTGTTCATCGGCGGATCCCTTCGAGCGTCCTGATCGCGCGCGGATCGACCACCGTCGTGCACCGGGTCCAGGACCGGAACTCGGCCTCGAACGGGCTGGACACCGTGATCGGCCCGGCCGGTGGGTCCGCCGTGAGCAGATCGTGTGCGCGGCAGTACTCGTCGCTGAAGACGGTGTCGAAATAGCGCTGCGGACCGTCGGGGAAGATCGCGGCGATCTGGGTGTCCGAATCGAATTGCCCGGCCGCCCAGCCGGCGACCAGCGCCACCGCGCCGACGCTCCAGCCGCCGGTGGCGTGGTGGGTGGTGGCCAGCGTCCGGCAGGCCCACACGGCTTCGGCCGGGGCGATCCAGTGCACCTCGTCGAACGCGGCGTAGTCGACATTGGCGGGGTAGATGCTCGACCCGAGTCCGCGCATGAGCCGCGGCCCGGCGGGTTGGCCGAAAATGGTGGAGGACACGGTGTCCACGCCGATGAGGCGCAGGCCCGGGTCGAATCGGCGCAGGACCCGGGCCACGCCGGCGGAATGCCCGCCGGTGCCGACCGCGCAGACCAGTACATCCACTCCGCCCAGTTGTTCGATCAGCTCCATGGCCAGCGACTCGTATGCGGCCACATTGTCGGGATTGTTGTACTGGTCCGGGCACCAGGCCGACGGCTCGGCGGCCAGCAGGCTCGTCACGCGGTCCCGGCGGGCCTGCTGCCATCCCCCCACGGGATGCGGTGCGGGAACGGTATCGACGGTGGCACCGTAGGCCGCCAAGAGCTGCTCCACGATCGGCTCCAGTCCGGGGTCGGTGACCAGGGTGACCGGGTGGTGGTAGGCCACTCCGGCCAGTGCCAGGCCCAGACCGAGGGTGCCGCTGGTGGATTCCACGATCCGCGCGCCCGGTGCGAGATCGCCGCGTTCCCGCGCGCGCCGCACCATGTGCAGGGCGGGCCGGTCCTTCATCCCCCCGGGATTGCTGCCTTCCAACTTCGCCCAGAACCCGCGCCCCGCGGGCGCCAGCGGGGTTCCCACCCACAGCACCGGTGTATTGCCCACCAGCGCCGGGGGAGTCAGGGCGGCACCGGGCATGGGGACGATTCCGGCGGCGGTCGGCTCCGCCCGTTCGGGCAGCACCACGTTGTTCATGACTGTCGCTTTCTGTACAAGGGCACCGTGGTACGCCACACGGGACCCGGAGACGGGTGAACGGCAGCGGACTCCGGCCGGTCGCAGGGGAACCGGCCTGACGCCTGCCGATCAGCGTCGGGCTATACAGAAGCGGGTGAGTATCTCGCGGCCACCACCGGCGAGCGCCGCGTCGGGCGGCCCTCGGCTCCAGTGTCCGGCGACGGGGGTGAGCGAAAGGGCGGCGGCGGTGGTGAGTGCGAGTGCCACCGGTACGACGACGGTGAACGGATCGGGGATCCGAGCGGGCAGCACCACCTGGGCGACACAGTGCACGGCGTGGGCCGTGCAGTGGCTCCCGGCCGAGTCGCCGGTTCGGTCGTGGTGCTCGGTCGCCGTGGTGACGGCGGCATGGGCCCGGGCATGCGCGGTCCCCGCGGGTACGAGGTCGCAGTGCAGGAGTGGGGCCAGCAGCGCCAGCGCGGCCAGTACGATCACGACCGTTCCGGTGCGGGACCGGCGGCCCCGTGGCGACGAGGCGACAGATGTGGCCGGTGCGCGCGCGGTGTCCGCCATTCGCCACCTCCGTTCCGGGCGCTGTGTCCGCTACCGGCCCCGCGCCGGTCGCCGCTACTCTACCCCCGTTGGGTACGTGCCCGGTGCCGGCGCCGGGCCGGATGGGTCACCGGATATGTCCTGTGGCAATGCTTCTGGAGGATCCGGCCGCTGCGGGCCCGGAGGAGCCCGGTCGACGCCCGGTGTGGAAGTCGCGAGGTCCGCGCTATGCCGCGCCCGCCTTCGTCAGCGTGTCGAACTCCGTGTCGGTGAGTTCGATAGTCGCGCCGGCCAGGTTGTCCTCGAGATGCGCGACACTCGACGTCCCCGGAATGGGAAGCATGACCGGGGAGCGTTTCAGGAGCCACGCGAGGGCGAGTTGCGCGGGGGTGGCGTCGTGTTGTTTCGCCAGTTCGGTGAGTGGGCTGCCCTCGCCGGAGAGCTTTCCGGTGGCCAGCGGGAACCAGGGGATGAAACCGATGCCCTGGTCGGCCGACCAGTCGAGCAGTTCTTCCGCGGACCGGTCGGTGAGGTTGTAGAGGTTCTGCACGGAGACGATCGGCGCGATCCGCCGGGCCGCTTCGGCCTGGGCGACACTGACCTCGCTGAGTCCGATATGGCGGATCTTGCCTTCGTCCCGGAGGTCCTTCAGTTCGCCGATCTGATCCTCCAGCGGCGTATCCGGGTCGATGCGGTGGAGTTGGAAGAGGTCGATCCGCTCCACGCCGAGGTGGCGCAGGCTCATCTCCGCCTGCTGGCGCAGATAGGCGGGCCGGCCCACGGGCGTCCAGCGGTCGGGACCTTGACGGGTGAGACCGGCCTTGGTGGCGATGACGATATCGTCGGCATAGGGGTGCAGGGCCGCACGCAGAAGGGGTTCGGCGACGGCGGGTCCGTAGCTGTCGGCGGTGTCGAAGAAGTTCACGCCGAGGTCGGCCGCGCGCCGGAGGACCCGGAC
>JABFXT010000856.1 GCA_013361595.1 Nocardia sp.
GTGCGCGGCCGCTCGCAGTGGCGCGACCGCGCGGTCGACCTCGCCGATCGAGTCCCGGACGGCCTTGCCGACCTCCCGGGTGATCACCCGGGCGAGTATCGCGCGGTCGGCCGCGACTGCGTGGGCCATCGTTTCGAGAACAGCGGCCCGCGCGTGCCGATCGAGCTGTGCGCAGACCGAGCGCGCGTTCTCCGCGCAGGAGGCGGCCTCGGCGACCAGACGGTGGTCGGCCACCGCGACGGTGTATCGGTCACCCCGGTTCGCCGGAGACACGAGTGTGGTCACGGTGGCACTGTGGCGGAGCATGCCGCCGACCACGAGCGGAGCCGGGCGGGCCGACGCCCCGGCGAGGAACCGCTGCGGGCCGAGTGCCGCGGCTCCGGCCGGTTCGGTCGTCGCGCCGGGTCCGGCAACGATATCGGCGCCGATGGTCATGGCTCTCCTCGAATTGTTCGGGACGGTCGTTTCGGGTTCGGAACGAGGGATCGCGTCAGTCGGCGCGGGCGAGCCGGTTCATCAGCACCGACCGGGCCGCGAGGATATGGGCGTGCTGCACGCTCGCCGCCCAGTCCGGGTCGCCCGCGTTCAGCGCGTCGACGAGTAGATGGTGTTCCTGCAGCGTCTTGTCCATCTCGGCCCGGGTGTAGATGAAGAAGATCCGGTGCATGAGCGGCACATGGGTGACCCCGGTGAGCGCCGCGACCAGCCGCGGGCTTCCGCAGGAGTGGAAGACCAGCTGGTGGAACTCGAAGTTCAGCTCCCCGAGCAGATGCCGGTCCGGTTCGTCCTCGGCGGCGAGCCGCGTCATCCGGGTGGCGAGGTCGGCGAGCCGCCCGATCGGCAACTGTTCCGAACGCATCGCCGCCCGGCGCGCCGCGAACGACTCCAGCAGCGCTCGCAGCTGGTAGATCTCGTCGATCTCCTCCTGGGACCAGCGGGGCACCTCGAATCCGCCGGCCGGCCGGGCGTCGAGCAGCCCCTCGGCGCTGAGCAGTTGGAACGCCTGCCGTACCGGAGTACGACTCATCCCGAGCCGGGCCGCGACATCGACCTCGCGCAATCGCTCCCCCGGAGCGATCTCGCCGTTGAGGATCCAGGTGCGTACCTCGGCGACGGCGTTACGGGTCAGTTCGCTCGACCGGGATGTGTTCATCGCTGACCTTCCATTGGTGGTGCCCGGCTGCCCGGACGGTGACAGACCGTTATCGAACCAGAGCGGTATGCGGCGCCGGAGCAGCGCCGATACCGGAATCCGTTGCGGCGACCGGCTCGTCGCCGTGCAGATCGTCACGCCGCTACACCGTGGCCGCGATCGCACCGCAGATCGCGGTCAGCAGCAGATACCTCGACGGTGCCGGGATCCAGTCCGTCTGCGCGATGAGGAAGGTCGCCACGAAGGGGGCGCTGCCGCCGAATACGGCGGCGGGAATGTTGAACCCGATCGAGACCCCGGTGGACCGGATGGCCGTCGGGAACAGCTCGGGCATGGCCGCGGCCGAGGCCGACAGATACGTCGCGGTCAGCAGACCGAGCACGAGCTGCGCGAACAGAGCGAGCGCCGCGTTGCCGAGGGTCACCCCGTAGAAGACCGGGAAAACCAGGATCGCGAAGCCGATCGAACCGAACAGCAGCACCGGGCGGCGGCCGACCCGGTCGGAAATACGGGCCACCAGCGGCAGGGCGACCATGGTGGCGGCCCCGGCGATCATGGTCGAGATCAGCGAGAAGGTCGAACCGAAGTGGTTGACCGTGCCGATATAGGTGGGCATATAGGTGAACACCGCGTAGAAGCAGGTGGCGTGCATGGCACCGATGCCGACGATCAGCGCCAGCCGGCGGCCGCCGGAGAGTACGTCACGCGCGGGTGAGGTGCTGAGCTCTTTGCGTTCGCTCATCTCCTGGAAGTCGGGGGTCTCCTCGAGCTTCGCGCGGATGTAGAGCGCGATACCGGCCAGCGGTGCGGCGAGCAGGAACGGGATCCGCCAGCCCCACGCGGCCATGGCGTCGTCGCCGAGGACCGCGGTCAGCGCGGTGACCACCGTGATCCCGAGCATCAATCCGGCGGTGGTGCCGAAGGTCAGCCAGCTGATTCCGAACGCGCGACGGCCCTTGCCCGCGTATTCGAGCAGGAAAGCGCTACCGCTACCGTACTCACCGCCGGCCGAGAAACCCTGCAGTGTCCGCAAGACGACCAGCACGATCGGCGCGGCGATACCCCAGCTGTCGTAACCGGGCAGTACCCCGATACCCACGGAGCAGGCCGCCATCACGGTCAGCACCAGCACCAGCACCCGTTTGCGGCCGATCCGGTCCGCCAGCGGTCCGAAGACCATCCCGCCGATCGGCCGGGCGAAGAACGCCAGCCCGAATACGGCGAAGCTGCTCAGCAACTCCGCGGTCGGGTCCGCGGAAGGGAAAAAGGTCGCGCCGATGTGGACGGCGAGGAATCCGTAGACGGTGAAGTCGAAGAATTCGATCGTATGCCCCACCGTCGCGCCGACGATGGCGCGAACGTTCCCGCGGGCGCGGGGCCGCAACTGTGTACTCATGTCGCTCCTGACCTGTCGGGCCGGGAGACGCCACCGTGGACGCCCGGACCCGCGGCGCACCGCACCCGGCGCACCCGTGGACTGAGGGCGATGTGACGCGGGACGAACCGCCACGAGCGTGTGACTCAGTCCACATCGACCGGCAATAATGTACGCAGAACTCATTCTCATTCGCAAGAAGTTCGCCTAATTGCCTGTTCAAAGCAGTCTAGCGCACCGTAATGCATACATTTCAGAGGCAGTGCACCGCCTTTTCGGGGCGGCGCGGGCACGCCCACACAGGCACCCCCCAACCCTCGGCTCACCCGAATCCACCCCGACGGACCGCCCGCACAACGAACCGCGGGAGCCGCCCGGGCCTCCCGAACCGGGCGGGGTGCGAACCACGACGGGACGCATCTCACGTGTCCCACATCACTGCGTAAATGATAACGATTATCGTTATCGATGCTCTACCATTCTCGGCGTACCGGCCAGAAGGGAGCCGACACCCTTCTGCGCCAAC
>JABFXT010000683.1 GCA_013361595.1 Nocardia sp.
CGGCTGGACCGATGTCTCCCGCTTCGCCACCCGCGGTATCCCGGCCGTGAACTTCGGTCCCGGCGACCCCAACCTCGCCCACAAACGCGACGAGCACGTTCCGCTGGCACAGATCACCGCTGTCACCGAGATGCTGCGCGGCTACCTCACCGGTTCGCGCTAGCCGCCCCGCGAATCAGCGACCCCGTTCGGGGCCACACCGCGCCGGGTTCGGTGCGATCCATAGAGGTCGAGGCCCGCCTCGCCGTTGCGCCTTCGAAGCGACGAGGTCCGAGGGCCGCGACGGCACCACCTCGGGGGCCTCGACCCGCACCGCCGCGGGCGGCGCCAAATACACTGCGACCATGTCAACCGACGCCGCCGAATCCGGGATGGCCGGCAAACCCAGAACCCGCTACCGCGGGCCCATCATGTTCCGCCGGGAACGGACCCCGCGGGGCACCACCGCCGACCAGCATCTGCTGGACCAGCGCAGCGACAGCGACTGGGTGCACACCGACCCGTGGCGGGTCCTGCGGATCCAGGCCGAATTCGTGGAAGGCTTCGGCGCTCTCGCCGAGGTCCCGCGGGCGGTGAGCGTATTCGGTTCGGCGCGGACCGACCCCGGGCATCCGGAGTACCGGGCCGCGCGCGACCTGGGTGTCGCCCTGGCGAAAGCCGGATTCGCGGTGATCACCGGGGGTGGGCCCGGCGTGATGGAGGCCGCCAACCGGGGGGCGTCCGAAGCGGGCGGCTACTCCATCGGGCTCGGTATCGAGCTGCCGTTCGAGCAGAGTCTCAACGACTGGGTCGATCTGGGGATCAACTTCCGGTACTTCTTCGTCCGCAAGACCATGTTCGTGAAGTACTCCCAGGCCTTCGTCTGTATGCCCGGCGGCTACGGAACCCTCGACGAACTGTTCGAGGCGCTCACCCTCGTGCAGACCCGCAAGATCACCCGGTTCCCGATCATCCTGTTCGGCAGCAAGTACTGGGCACCGCTGGTGGAGTGGATCCGGAACTCGCTGGCCGCCGACGGCCGTATCGCCCCGGGCGATATCGACCTGCTGCACATCACCGACGAGATCGACGATGTGGTCCGGATCATCCAGGAATACGCGCCCGGTAGCGCCACCGTCGATGCGGTCGGAACGGAGGACGAATGGTGACCTCGCGAGCCTTCGCGTTGTGCGTGTACTGCTCGGCGAGCACCACCGACTCCGAACAGCTCGCGCTGGCCACCCGGGTCGGCGCCGAGGTGGCGCGGCGCGGGTGGCAACTGGTGTCCGGCGGCGGAAATGTCTCGATGATGGGTGCGCTGGCCACGGCGGCCCGGGCCGGCGGCGGGAACACGATCGGCGTCATCCCGAAACACCTGGTCCACCGGGAGGTGGCCGATGTGGACTCCGACGAACTGGTGGTCACCGACACGATGCGCCAGCGCAAACAGGTGATGGAGGATCGTGCCGACGCTTTCCTCACGCTGCCCGGCGGGATCGGCACTCTCGAAGAATTCTTCGAAACCTGGACCGGCGGTCATCTGGGCCAGCACGACAAACCGATGGCGATCCTGGATCCCGCGGGGCACTACAGCGGCCTGTTCACCTGGCTCGGGGAACTCCACGATCGCGGTTTCGTCCCGAAGGAGGCGCTGGACCGGATCACGGTGACGCCCGACCTCACGACGGCATTCGACGCGTTGGGCCGACGGTGAGGGTTTCGTCCGGTTCCGGGCGCTGACCGGCCGGCCGGTGCCGGAGCGCGGTACCGGCCGATGGGGTTGCGGTGCCGCGGTGGTGTGGGTGACTGCCGGGTCCGGCGCTGCTGCGTCGTACCCCGGGACCTCGCACTCGAGGTGTCGCAATAAACTCGGTTCATGTTCGAGCCCGTCCGGCCGTCGCCGACTCTCTGCGGCCGGACCGTCGCGACGGATCGCGCGCTGGTGATGGCCATTGTGAACCGCACCCCGGATTCCTTTTACGACCGCGGGGCGACCTTCAGTGATTCCGCAGCGTTGGCCGCCGTGGAACGGGCGGTGGACGAGGGCGCCGATCTGGTGGATATCGGCGGGGTGAAGGCGGGGCCGGGGGAGCATGTGGACGCGGCCGAGGAGACGCGGCGAGTGGTGCCGTTCGTGGCCGCGATCCGCCAGGCCTATCCCGATCTGCTCATCAGTGTCGACACCTGGCGATCGGGGGTGGCGCGGGCCGCTGTGGCCGAGGGCGCGGACCTGATCAACGACACCTGGGCCGGCGCGGACCCGGAATTGGTGCCGGTGGCGGCCGAGACCGGGGCCGGGATCGTATGCAGCCATACCGGCGGCGCGGTGCCGCGGACACGGCCGCATCGGGTCCGGTACACCGATGTGGTGGCCGAGGTGACCGATACGGTCGTCGGGGCGGCCGAGCGGGCCGCGGCGGCGGGGGTGCGCCGGGATTCGATTCTCATCGACCCGACCCATGATTTCGGCAAGAACACTTATCACGGGCTCGCACTGTTGCGGGCAGCGGACGTTCTTGTTAAAAGCGGGTGGCCGGTCTTGATGGCGCTGAGCAACAAGGATTTCATCGGAGAGACATTAGGTGTCGGACTTTCCGAACGGCTGGAGGGCACATTGGCGGCAACAGCATGGTCGGCCGCGGCCGGTGCTCGCGTTTTCCGTGTGCACGAGGTCGCCGCGACCCGTCGCGTCGTGGACATGATCGCCGCGATCCAGGGCATCCGGCCCCCCGTACGAACTCTGCGAGGTCTCGTATGAAGTTTCCCCAGCACGAGCCCGGCTGGGCGTCCACCAATACCTGGGACACCCCGGACTGGCCGGTGACCGAGCTGGTCGCCGCCAAGGCCGGCCGCACCGTCTCGGTGGTGCTGCCGGCGCTGAACGAAGAGCGAACCGTTGCCGAGGTGGTGTCCAGTATCCGTCCACTGTTGGGCACGCTGGTGGACGAACTGGTGGTCCTGGACTCCGGATCGACCGATGCCACCGCCGAACGCGCCCGCGCGGCGGGAGCCGAGGTGATCACCCGGGAACAGGCGGTGCCCGAATTGGAGCCCTTCCCGGGCAAGGGCGAGGTGCTGTGGCGTTCGCTGGCGGTGACCAGTGGTGATCTGGTGGCCTTCGTCGATTCCGATCTGATCGATCCGGACCCGGCATTCGTGCCGAAACTACTCGGTCCGCTGCTCACCACACCCGATCTGCATCTGGTGAAGGCCTACTATCGGCGTCCGCTGCGGCACGGTGGCGAGGTGGACGCGCACGGTGGCGGCCGGGTGACCGAACTCGTCGCGCGGCCGCTGCTGGCGGCCCTGCGGCCGGGGCTGACCCAGGTGCTGCAGCCGCTGGGCGGCGAGTATGCCGGGACCCGGGAGTTGCTGACAGCTGTCCCGTTCGCGCCGGGCTACGGCGTGGAGATCGGGTTGTTGCTCGATACCTACGATCGGCTGGGGCTGAGCGCGATCGGACAGGTCAATCTCGGGGTCCGGACGCATCGCAACCGGCCGCTGGCCGATCTCGGGGTGATGAGCCGGCAGATTCTGGGCACGGTGCTGGGCCGCAGCGGTGTCGCGGATTCGGGAGCGGCACTGACCCAGTTCCCGTTGGTCGGCGACGAGTTCACTCCGCACAGTACGTCGGTGGACCTGGTCGACCGGCCGCCCATGAACACCATCCGGCCCGACGTCGCGGCCGCCTGAACCGCCGGGCCGGAGCCGTCGGCGATATCAGCGGTTCCGGTCCGGTTGCCCGGTCCCGGGTTCTTCTCGGCTCCCCGGGGCCGCGTCCGCCCGGGACTCCGGTGTCCGATCATCCGGCGCACCGGGCACGTCGTCGGCCGCGGCTGCGGCAGCACCGGTGGGCCGCGCGCCGGCATCGAGGTGGGTGGGTTCCCGCGGCGTCTCCACGCCCTCCCGCGCCTCGACGCCCGCGGATTCGACGCCCGCGGAATCGAGGTCCACGGAAGCGTCGTCCGGCGCTGTCCGCTCGGGTTCCGTCGTTCCGGCGGTATCCGCCTGTTCGTCGGGTTCGCCCGCCGCGGCCTGCTCCTCGGGTTCCTGCTCGTGTTCGAGGCGGGCCTGGAGTTCCGCGACCGTCACATACTCGCTGTCGGCGGTATCGGGCGTGCGCAGCCACAGGATCACGGTAATCAGCAATCCCACCGCGACCAGGACAATTGCCACGATGATCAACGCATTCACCTGCGCCTCCACGAATTATCTCTTCGGAGCCGGACATCGCCACGATGCACCGAGCGGCGCAATGTAATTCTATGGCTATCGAACCCCCGGGCCCGGTCAACCGGTCGCGGTAAAGGTAAATCGGTCTACTGCGCACAGGGTAGCAATTGTTCGACCAGCTGATATTCGCTGTAGCTATCGCGGTTTCGGCGTGTCGGAAAAGTACCGGCCCCGGCTTTTCCCGTCTCCGGTGCGTGTGGTGCGGTCAGCGCCGCTGGCGTACCGCCTGCGGGCGGGAATCCACCGGTTCGTGGAGATAGACCGGGGTGAGCAGATCCGCGTCCACCGGTTCGCCGGTGGTGCGCTCGTAACGGACACCGACCAGTACCGAGAAGCGGCGATTGGCCGCGCGCTCGTGCAGGGTCGCCAGCCGGGTGGCCAGCAATCGGACCGCGCCGAGCGAACCCGGTGGGTGCAGTCCGTCGAGAACGAGCACCGAACCGCGGCCGTCCGGGCGCGGGAGCCGGGCCAGGTAGGCGATATCGTGCGGCTCCGGGCCGGCCGGCCGGTAGATCCGCCGGGCGGCCCGGTCCTCGATACCGCGGCGGCCGTCCCCGGGCCGGGCGACCGCGCGGCGTAGCCGGGGATCGGCGGCGATGAGATGCCGCAGGCTGGGGGAGAGCTCGGGGCCGCCGAGCACGATCAGCCCGTCGCGGAGCAGATCGATCGGGCGTCCCGGTGCGAACGGTTCGATGGTGACCGCGAACCCGAGTTCCCGTAGCTGTTCGGCGAGCCGCGGCGCGGCCGCCGGATCCGGCGCCCCGATCAGCCTGCCCGCGCGGGTATCCGGGATCAGCAGAGTGAGCGGCCCGTGCCCGAAGAACAATCCCTCCGGCGCCGGGCCCTGCGTACTCACCTGGTGGATTCGGGCGCGGGAAAGTCCGGCGGCGGCGCCGATTCTGGCGAAAGTCCACCCCTCGGCGTGTAACTCCCGGATCACCGCGCGCCGAATTCGGGTGAGCTCGTTGATGGTCTGCTGAGCCGCTGCGACACCTTCGGTGGCGGCCTTGAGTCGCTCGACTTTGTCTTCGATCGCGAAAATTCTCGCCACGTCATCGGCCGACATGTGCGAAGTCTAGACAGCGAGTCGCTGAACTGCGTCTAGACTGGTTGACGCTCAGGTGGCGTCGGTATCGATCGGGGGACGTTCGTTGCGCTCCAAGGGTTTATCCGAACTGGGCTTCGGGTAATCTGGCATGCCGCTGTGGGTGCCCAGAACATTCTTGCTGTCCGGTAGTGCACCGTCCAGATCCCGGAAAAGGGAATCATCGCCGTTCAGAAGATGTTTCGTCACTACCGAACGCGGTGACATCCCCCGTAATTCCTGAAGGTCCGCGAGTGGTTTACGCAGTTCCTCGAATTCGGGCCCGAGTTCGGAGCGCAATTGCGAAGTCGCGCCGGTGGCGTAATCGCGAACTTGGCGCAAACTGCGCGCAGTCCACCGCGCGGCGCCGGGTAGGCGCTCCGGGCCGAGGATTACGAGGGCGGCGACGAGTAGCACGAGCATCTCGCCCCACCCGATACTGCTGAACACTCCTACAGGCTACCCGGCGCCGCGACCAGCGGGTCAGTCGGAGGCCAGCGTCACCGGAACGTCCACCTGCCGGCCTTCCCGGATGAGCTGTACGTTCACCGTCTGTCCGATCTTGTTCGCCTGAACCGCCACGACCAGCTCGTCGGGATTGGTGACTTCGCGGTCGCCGATCCGGACGATCACATCGCCTTCCACGATGCCGGCGTTCGCGGCCGGGCTGCCCGGCTGTACATCGGCGACTTCGGCACCGCTCATGACCTCGTTGGCCACGGTCTTCTGCCGGGCGCTCACACCGATCATCGGGTGATGGATCGACCCGTCGCGGATGAGGGTCTGGGTGACCTGGGTCATCTGGTCCACCGGGATGGCGAAGCCGAGGCCCACCGAACCGCCGCTCTCACTGCGGATCGCGGTATTGATACCGATGACCCGGCCGTCCGCATCCACCAGTGCGCCACCGGAATTGCCCGGGTTGATCGAGGCGTCGGTCTGCACGGCGTCGATGACCGCCTTGGTATCGCTGCCCTCGCCCTCGAGTTTCACCGGGCGGTGCAGCGCGCTCACGATGCCGGAAGTGACCGTTTTGCTCAGGCCCAGCGGGGATCCGATCGCCAGGACAGCATCTCCGACTTGCACATCTCCGGATTTGCCGAGCTGCGCCACGGTGAGATTTTTCACATCTACCTTGAGGACCGCGAGATCGGTTTTCGGGTCGCGTCCGACGATATCGGCCGGGGCGCGGGTGCCGTCGGAGAAGGTGATCTGGATCCGGGCGCGCCCGGACTGGTCCTGCGCCGCCATGGAGATGACGTGATTGTTGGTCGCGATATAGCCGTTGCCGTCGATGACGACTCCCGAACCGGTGGCGCCGTTCTCGCCGACCGTGGTGCGGATGGACACCACCGACGGCAGGACCGCGTCGGCCACCTGCGCGATGGGTCCGTGCGGCTGCTCGCTGTCGGTCTGCTCCAAGCTGACCTTGCGCGAGGTCAGCGTCGAGGCGGTCTCCGCGGTCAACCGGCCCACCAGGCCGCCGACCAGCCCGATCGCCAGCGCGATGGCGCCGAGCACGAGCAACGCCTTGGGTGCGACCCGGGAACCGAACAGAACCTGGCGCGCGGAGAGACGCTCGGCGCCGGGGAGTTCGCGGGTGGCCGGGGAAGGTAGGGCCGGAGCGCCCAGCCGGGCGGCGGCTTCGGGGTCGCGCCAGGGATCGTCCGGTCCGGCCACGGGTTCGCGCGTCGTATCGGCGTCCGGGTCGCGCTGGAGGACCTCGGTGGAACCGGGTGGGCGGCCGAATGCCTCGGCCAGCACCGCCTCGGGCGGGCCTTTGGGCGCGACGGAGGCCGCGGACTCGGTGTCCGGACGCCCGCTACGGGCGGCGAAAGATCCGGATTGGCCCGACGGGCGACGGAAGGCGCTCGCGGTATGTGAGTCCACATGGGGCCGATAAACCGGCCGCGGAGCCAGGACCGGCGCCTCGCGCGGGCGCAGAGTGCCGTTGTCGGTCGTCGTGCCGTTTTCATCCGCCGAATCAGGGTTATCGGCAGGGGAATTCTGCGTCGGTTCGGAACTCACGCGGCAAACTCTACTTGCGCCACCACACCGACCACCGGAAGCTGTCGAAGGTCGCCGAGAAAGACTGGCTCGTGAAACCGAATACCGCCTCGTTACGCGGATTTCCGGCCGAATTCCGCGTTTGTGTCCCACTGGGCGGTTCGGCGAGCGGAATACGGGAGAGACTGTCGTGCAGGCCGGTGGGAATCGAGACCTGGGAGGCGCGGCGCAGCGCGATCCGCGCCTGCTGCTGGGCCTCGACCTCGGCCGCGCATTCCGGGCATACCGAAAGATGCTGGGCCGCACGCAGGTATGGGTTCATCCGCAGTTCGCCATCGACGTAGGCGGCGACTGCCTCGCTCGCCAGATGTTCGGTGGAGTGGAACTGCGGGGAACGACGACCGGGCGTTTCGGAGTCGCCACTCATTCGCTGCCCATCCTTCCCGACCGGTATCACAAACTGCTGTGATCCCGGCGTCATGATCGCAGGATCACCCGAAGCTCGCCTCGGCGGCGAAACGCTCCTGCACTCCATTATGCGCAAGATACTCGCGCAGTGCCTGCCGGCCGCGATGGATTCGACTGCGCACCGTTCCGAGTTTCACGCCGAGGGTCGCACCGATCTCCTCGTAGGACAGACCCTCGATATCGCAGAGCACCACGGCGGCGCGGAACTCCGGTGCCAGCGAGTCCAGCGCGGACTGTAGATCGGGGTCGAGTCTGGCGTCGTGGAAGACCTGCTCGGGCCCGGGTCCGTCGGCGGGAACCCGGTCGTAGTCCTCGGGTAGCGCTTCCATCCGGATACGGCTGCGGCGCCGGACCATGTCCAGGAAGAGGTTGGTGGTGATCCGGTGCAGCCAGCCCTCGAACGTGCCGGGCTGATAGTTCGACAGGGAGCGGAACACCCGGATGAAGGTGTCCTGGGTGAGGTCCTCGGCGTCCTGGGCGTCGCCGGAGAGGCGATAGGCCAGCCGGTAGACCCGGTCCGCGTGTTCGCGGACCAGTTCGTCCCAGGTCGGCATGACGGTGCGGTCGCCGGTGGCGTCGAAGGCGGCGGTGCCGGTGAGCGGGAGCATGCTGTCGAGCTCGGACGACGCGTCGGCGGTGGCGGCCTGTACCGCCTGCACGACGTCGTATTCCTCGGCTCGCTCGTCGGTACTGGACATATCGGGCACCTCCATCAGGGCGTCCGGCGGAGCTGGATCCATGGTCACCGGGTCGTGGTGTGCGGCTACCTCCGAGCCCGGCCCGTCAAACGGCCGGGGACCGAATTCGTCCGGCCCGGGCAGGCCGTGGCCGGCCTTCGTCGCCGAAGGGCCTGCCCCGGGCAGTTCGGGCAGTTCGGGCAAGGTGGCGGACTCGCGTGCCGCATCGACCATGTGGATGGTGACAACCTCCTGATCGGGACCGAGGCGTAGGCTCGAATAGGCGGCCTGTGCGGACCGCTGTTCTCGGGTCGTAACGGGTTTACCGGTTACAACGGTGGATCGGTGCTCCGTTGTTCCCGTTCCTGCGTGTTTCGGTCTGGTGGTCTTGCGTAGCCTCACTCTTCCGTCTCCCGGTGTGGACCGCGTGTGGGGATCCTGAGGGACACCTGTGAATGTTGCGACCCGCATTCGCGCGTTTGGCATAGCCTCTTGGGCGTGGCATCGAACCTGGAGCTCAATCTCGCCTACGTGGAGGAATCCGTCGTCGAGGACGAGGTACTCGTCAGCGCCCGCGAACGGGCCACCGAACTGGGCGTGGCTCCGGTACCGCCGTCGGTCGGGGCGTTGCTGAGTATGTATGCGCAGTTGCTGGACGCGCGGGCGGTGGTCGAGGTGGGGACCGGTGCCGGGGTCAGCGGGTTGTGGCTGCTCGACGGAATGCGCGAGGACGGGACGCTGACCACCATCGATTCCGAGCCGGAGCATCAGCGGGCCGCCAAGGAGTCTTTTCGGGCCGCCGATATCCCGCTCGCCCGGACCAGGTTGATCAACGGCCGCGCGCTGGATGTGCTGCCGCGATTGGCCGACGGTGCCTATGACCTGGTGTTTCTCGATGCCTCGCCGATCGAGCACCCGCAGTACATCACCGAGGCGGTGCGGCTGCTGCGCGCGGGCGGGGCGGTGCTGCTGCACAACGCGCTCCTCGGGGGTCGGGTGCCCGATCCGGCGAATCGGGACGCGGCGACCCAGGCGGTGCGTTCGGCCACCCGATACGTGGCCGAGGATCCCGGTCTGACCAGTGTTCTCATCCCGCTCGGTGACGGGTTGCTCTGCGCCTCGAAGGGGTAGCGCCGGGTGATCGCCGGCCGAATCCGTGGAACGGGGCGGCCGACGCGCCGTCCTGCTTATTTGTGATATCTGTCACATTTCGACGTCGCCTGTTCGGGTCCTGACCTCGCGCCTTCCGGGCCGGGTCGACGTGATCATTCCGGCGCCCGTCCGTCTTTACGGAATCTCTACGGGCTACCCCCTTGCGTCTCGATTGAACGACTGTTTAGCGTATTGAACATGCGTTCAAGCGATGATCTGAACACGCGGGCCCGTATTCGCGATGCGGCCCTCGTTCTGTTCGGGGAGGAGGGTTTCGGGGTCGGCGTCCGCGCTATCGCGGCCGCCGCGGGCGTCTCGCCGGGGCTGGTCAACCACCACTTCGGCTCCAAAGACGGACTGCGGCGCGAATGCGACGACCATGTGCGCGCGGTGATCCGCGAATCGAAGATGAGCTATATGAACCGGCCGTCCGCCGGGAATCTGCTGCAGCAGCTGGCCGAGATCGAGGAATACGCCCCGATCATCGCCTACATGATGCGCAGCTTCCAGGCCGGCGGTGATCTCGCGGCGTCCCTGTTCGAGCATATGGTCGAGGACGTCGAGCAGTATCTCGAGGCGGGGATCGTCAGCGGCGCGGTCCGCCGACCGCGCGATCTGAAGGCAATGGCCCGCTACCTCGCGACGGCGAACGGCGGGGGCATGCTGCTTTTCGTCCAATTGCGCGCCCGGGCCTCGGGCACCGTCGATTACCGGCAGGCGCTCCGCGAGTAC